>NZ_RSCK01000295.1:0-503 GCF_003991895.1 Chroococcidiopsis cubana SAG 39.79 | reverse complement strand
CTGTAAAAATCTTCCCGTTGTTCTAACTCAAAATCTCCCGACAGAACAGCTAGCCAAGTTGTGACTAATAGCATTTTCCGATCTGACTCTAGAGTGGTTGAAGAATGTATTTGTTCTACCAGCTCGACCAATGGTAAGCACCTAGTTGACGTACTCGTAAAACAATCGGCGATCGCGCCTATCCAAGTCGAAACGTCTTCGTCATGGGCAACCTCAAGCGCTTTTTGTTTCTTTTCTTCATCCGACTGCAGTGAGGAGACGGCAATTTCAGAGTTATGTTCCAATTGTTGCACCATTTCCAGCACGGCAGATTTATCGACTGGAGCGACGATAGAAGATTCCACCTTAAAGCTGGGTACGCTACGACGCTTGCGCTTTGGAGCGGGTGCGATCAAATCGCTCAAATCCACTGCCATTGACTGCCGCACTAAATCTGAAAAAAAACCATGAGATACAACTGGGTCACGGTAGGAATACTCCCAGTTTTCGATCGACACCTCAGC
>NZ_RSCK01000294.1:0-513 GCF_003991895.1 Chroococcidiopsis cubana SAG 39.79 | reverse complement strand
ACTATTTCCCACCACCGCTCAATACTGGTATAGTCAGTGACTCGAAAATCTGCCCTTCCCCTGTTCATTTTTCACCTGTTTAAATCCATACTCAATCCAACCGCGAAGGCTATAGCGTTTCCCCAATTGTAACTGCCAAGATTTAGGTAGATTAGTCATCACAAACCAAGTCTCAAGTGGATTTGTAGTTGGGCTGTTTGTTTTACTGATTTTGTAGTAGCGGATTGGATGGGCTTTGCTAAAGACAATTTCGCGCTCTCTAGCAAGTTTCATCTGGTCGATGAGAGAGAGCTTGAACGGATGCACGCGGCTCGGTTGTAATGGACTTTCTGACCTGCTACTACTAGTAGCACACCATGAGGACTACGAATTGCAACCAGACAAGGAAGTTTTAAGCGAAGAAATTCGTGAATCACATCTCCACTTTCTCCATATCAGCTGTCTGCTAGTACTAGCACAAGAGCGGAATTTCCATTCCTCAAGTGCTTGTAAAATTTCCACCGCTAATTGGGG
>NZ_RSCK01000293.1:0-521 GCF_003991895.1 Chroococcidiopsis cubana SAG 39.79 | reverse complement strand
ACGGCAGTTTTCGGAGGAATGCTAGTTGCGACATTTTTGAGTTTGTTTGTCGTACCGATTTTATATATCGCGATCGGTTCTGTTCGCTTGCAGTTATCTCGTTCCCGAAAAGCTGCGTATTCAGACAATAATCGGGCTTAATTGCTGAAATTATGAGAAAAATCCTTGACTCTCTAGCCTACAGGAGAATTTAGGATTAATTGACTGCTGGAAAATAGGAGAAAGTTTATGAATCGTTTAGCGATCGCGTTTACCATAGCAACTACCTTATTATTCGTTCAAAGCTGCTCGTCATCATCGAACATTCAAGAAACAATGGCGAGTAGTACAACCGAGCATAACGAGCATGCACAAGCAAACGTGAACCATGAAGGACACGGGATGGATCGTGCTAATGACGGAGAGAAGAAAACTGCTACCAAAGCCAAACTGACAACTCCAGACAAGATCGCTCCCAATACCTCCGTTGAATTAGCGATTGAAATTCGAGACTCCAATGGAAACGCGATCGCCAATTTTGA
>NZ_RSCK01000292.1:0-564 GCF_003991895.1 Chroococcidiopsis cubana SAG 39.79 | reverse complement strand
AAAAAAAAACGTATGGGTATCGAGAACGAGACGAAGGCAAGCGCCAAGCATTTCAAGAGCAATTGAAGACGAAATCTAGTGGCAAGATTGTGTATGTGGATGAAGCTGGAATCGACAACCGAGACGAGTATCCGTATGGGTACTGCGAGGTTGGGCAACGCTTCTATGCCCTTAAGTGTGGTAAACGAACTGAGCGAGTCAGTTGGATTGCGGCACTCAAGCAAGAGAAATTGTTTGCACCCATGACGTTTCAAGGCTCCTGTAACCGACACTTGTTTGAGACGTGGCTGGAGGAGTGTCTTGTACCGCAACTACAGTCAGGGGATGTCATTATCATCGATAATGCCAGTTTCCACCACTCCCAGACGATTGACGAAATCGTAGCAGCAGCAGGATGCGAAATTTGGTATCTCCCTGCTTATTCTCCAGACTTAAACAAGATTGAGCATTGGTGGTTTGTATTGAAGAATTGGATGCGGCAGCGGTGGAATGAATTTGATAGTTTTCGTGATTGTGTCGATGCTGCTTTCAAACAGTGTCCTAATGTATATGCGTAGTGCTATA
>NZ_RSCK01000291.1:0-579 GCF_003991895.1 Chroococcidiopsis cubana SAG 39.79 | reverse complement strand
CAGGGCAAACGCATCTAAATTTATACCAAGCTTAAAGTGATATTCTGGAACAAATACTTTTATGGAGAAATAAGCGTCTTGGCTGTGTTTAATGAAGTTGAAGCCTAAAATTAGTATCGCCGACCATTTTGCCCAGATGCCAGATCCAAGAGTTGAGCGAACTAAGCGACATCAATTAATTGATATCATTACCATTGCTATCTGTGCAGTCATTTGTGGAGCAGATACTTGGGTAGAGATGGAAATTTACGGACAAGCTAAACATCAATGGTTGAAGCAGTTTCTAGAATTGCCGAATGGGATTCCAAGTCATGATACTTTTTCTAGAGTTTTTAGTCGTTTAGATCCAGAACAATTTCAAAATTGTTTTTTGAATTGGGTTAAGTCTATTAGTAAGGTCGTTGCAAGAGAAGTCGTTGCAATAGATGGAAAAACACTGCGCCATTCCTACGAGCGTGGAGGTGATAAAAAAGCTATTCATATGGTAAGCGCTTGGGCGACTGAACAAAGATTAGTGTTAGGACAAGTTAAAGTTGATGAGAAATCGAATGAAATTACAGCCATCCCAGAGTTGCTTAA
>NZ_RSCK01000290.1:0-584 GCF_003991895.1 Chroococcidiopsis cubana SAG 39.79 | reverse complement strand
ATGTCTGAGCAGATGCAGAATATTCCAATTGCCAAACCTTGGATGGGTGAAGCCGAGGCAGATGCCGCTAAGCAAGCGATTATGTCCGGTTGGGTAACGCAAGGACCCGAAGTCGCCGCTTTCGAGCAGGAATTTGCAACTTATGTAGGGGCAAAGTCTGCTTGTGCGGTTTCTAATTGCACCACGGCATTGCATCTAGCTCTGTTAGCCGTAGGCGTGCAGCCTGGGGATGAGGTAATTACCGTCAGTCATTCTTATATTGCCACTGCGAATAGCATTCGCTATTGCGGCGCGATCCCCGTATTTGTCGATATCGAGCCGCACACTTACAACATTAATCCCACTTTAATCGAAGCAGTCGTGAGCGATCGCACCCGCGCGATTCTGGTCGTCCACCAAATGGGAATGCCTTGCGACCTCAAAGCGATTGTGGAGGTTGCGCGGCGCTACAATTTGCCAGTTATTGAAGATGCAGCCTGCGCCATTGGTAGTGAAATTCTCTGGGAAGGACAGTGGGAAAAAATCGGCAAACCCCACGGCGATATTGCCTGTTTTTCCTTCCATCCCCGCAAGGTAATTACGAC
>NZ_RSCK01000289.1:0-584 GCF_003991895.1 Chroococcidiopsis cubana SAG 39.79 | reverse complement strand
GTCTGCGCCACAGTAGACCAGATTAAAGGAGTAATACCTTCTTCCATACACAACCATCTCAACAGCGGACAAAACCCCTGTCCTCTTGTTTTTCGGCATTTGGAGTGTAGTTGATTTGACCGTTCTACCACATATGGTAACCGCAGAGATACCACAACGTTACCTAAACATAGTACTTGCCGCTCAACTCGCCCATTCCCCTGACTTTTCGGGTGTCGCCATCCCTGTGTTTGTTTTTTCGCCGTCTTCATTGCTTCGGGTGACTCTGAGAGATTGTGTAACAGCAAGGCGATACATTGTCCCGCTAGCTCAAGCGCCGCTTGTCTAATTTTCTGTTCTCGGTCACGAAGAGTTCGCCCATCCCACCGTGACACACTATCGAGTCACAGTTCAGCGGCAATTGTCTTCTCAAAGCTTTCAAGGCATTTCGCTAAATCTAGTGTTGCAGGTATAGTGTTATTGCAATTCATGGTAGGAACTCCTGGCTGCTTGGGCCTTGCCCAAACATCTTGCCCAGGCATCCTACTTTTTTTTGTGCTTTTCACGCTACCCTACCCAATCCCACTTTTTTGCGTTGCGCCCTT
>NZ_RSCK01000288.1:0-609 GCF_003991895.1 Chroococcidiopsis cubana SAG 39.79 | reverse complement strand
CCGGCGATCGCCCCATTGTATTTGCAGGCGCAGTTTCTCGCCTTGCGCGGTCGGCTCGATGAGGCAACCGTTCTGTGCCAGCAAGGAGTCGCTCTAGCCAGGGAACGCGGCTGGTTATCCACTTATGCAGGTGTATTGGTACAAGTGGCAATGGGGGAATTGCTGCGAGAACAAAACCAATTAGCAGCAGCCGCACAACACCTAACCGACAGCATCGAGCGCGGTATTCAAACTCGACAGCCAGGTTTAATGATGGGTTACATCACCTTGGCTCGCGTGCGTCAGGCGCAAGGGGACACCCAAGCAGCAATGGATGCAATTAAGACAGCTGGGCAATGTCAAGTTTGGCTGTGGGCGACGATTCTTTCTGTTCCGGCTTGTCAGGCAAGATTAAATCTAGCACAGGGGAATTTAGATGCTGCGATCGCTTGGGCTCTAGATAGCGGTTTAAGCGTGGATGGCGAATTACGATACAGTTTTACTGACGAGTTTCCAGTTGGTTCGGAGCTGGATTACCTAACTCTAGCAAGAGTCTTAATTGCTCGTGGCAGGTTGGCAGATCTAACTAAGCCATATTTAAATGATGCTCTGCGACTACTAGAGCGACTC
>NZ_RSCK01000287.1:0-635 GCF_003991895.1 Chroococcidiopsis cubana SAG 39.79 | reverse complement strand
TAACCGTTAAAAAAAACACTACACGCCACCGGAAAACCAGAGCGAACGAGTGCAAAAACAACGGGTAGAGTTTTGGCAGCTGGTTCAAGGTATCTTGGCAAAAGATCTGATCTTCATTGATGAATCTGGTGTCAACCTGTCAATGGTGCGTTTAATTGGCTCGCTCACCCAAAGGACAACGGGCGTATGGTACGCGTCCTCAAAAACGAGGCAAAAATGTTTCTCTTATTAGTGCGATTGGGTTGAAGGGATTGATGGCTACTGTCAGCCTTTTGGGTACAATTGATGGACTGACTTTTGAGGCGTTTGTAGCACGGAAGTTGGTTCCAAAACTCTGGGCTGGGGCTTGTGTAATTATGGATAATTGCTCTATTCACAAAGCAAAAGAGATTGAAGCCATGATTCAAACAGCAGGTGCTAGATTGATCTATCTACCCCCTTACTCACCTGACTTTTCCCCGATTGAAAATTGTTGGTCGAAGATCAAAAATTCTGCTGCGTTCGATGGCTGCTAGAAGTTATCCAGATTTAGCGACTGCGATTGAAAACGCATTGCTCAAGTCTCTTGTTGAAGCTCTACGTGGCTGGTTTACTCATTGCTGTTATTGTACCTCAGTAGACTAGAAAATGCTCTA
>NZ_RSCK01000286.1:0-641 GCF_003991895.1 Chroococcidiopsis cubana SAG 39.79 | reverse complement strand
CGCTCGCTCGATGGGACGGAGACTTTAGCACAGCTAGAACACCGCAACCTATTTGTTGTGCCGCTGGACGACAATCGGCAGTGGTATCGCTATCACCACCTGTTTCGCCAACTGCTCTTGGATCGCTTGCAGCGAACCGAATCGGAGCAAATATTTGAGTATCATCGTCGGGCGCGAGAGTGGTACGAACATCATGGATTTGTCACCGAAGCAATTAGTCACGCGATCGTCGCTGGCGATTTCCCCCAAGCAGCAGACTCGATCGAGCAAGAGGCTCAACTGACCAATCCACGGGTTGAGCCTGCCAGGTTGCTAACATTTCTAAAGGCAATGCCCGACGGTCTCATTTGGACGCGCCCTTGGTTGTTGCTATCTTATGCCTGGGCGCTCTACTCTACAGCTCAATTTCCTGCCGCAGTGCAGGCGGTTCAATCGCTGGAATCCCTGCTGCAACAACAAACACCATCGGCGAACACCAAAAAGTTATGGGAGCTGGTGACTGCGATTAAAGGCATACAAGCGCGTCAACAAGGAGCAACGGCTGAATCAGTGACGCTGATGGAACGAGCCTTGCAGCAGTTGCCTCAAGACGATTCTTGGCTGCGGGCAGTCATTCTACTCAATCTCGGCGTGACTTACTT
>NZ_RSCK01000285.1:0-673 GCF_003991895.1 Chroococcidiopsis cubana SAG 39.79 | reverse complement strand
TCCAGCTGGCAATGGGGTGGGAGGATATTCATCTGCACCATTTCCAAATCCACGGTAAGCACTATGGAATTACCCAACCAGGTGGAACGGTATTTAGTGACTGCGCCAGCGAAGTGAAGTTAGGTTCGTTTGGATTAAGACTAAAAGAAAAACTTCTCTACGAATATGACTTCAGTATATGTCCATCAATGGGTACATGGCGTTATTGGTGGCGGCATCAAATCAGAGTAGAAGCTATCTTAACACCAGACGAAAACCAAACTTACCCAATCTGCACTGGTGGTAAAGGTGTTTGTCCCCCAGAGAACTGTGGTGGTCCTTGGGGCTTTATGAAAGCAAGGGAAGAATTTTTGATTTGGGACGTGTTAGAGCGTTTTGCTTCAATGTTGAGGGACGGAAATTTTGACATGGATAGGGAAGAAGCAAGCTCGCTACGCGCCTTGGCTATTGGTTTATCAAAACCGCTTCGACCGTCAAAAAGTCAACCAGCATTTACTGCAATACGCTAGCGGAGATAGGGAGTCGATGTTATTTTTCAAGGAGATAGCGTGAAATTTAAAGTTCAAGTAGTTGTTGAATCAGAATCAGGAGAAACCCAATTAATTCAAGAAGTTATACAAATTGAAAAGGGGAATCTACAACCCGAAAATTTAGGACTTACGCTAGCCCAAGC
>NZ_RSCK01000284.1:0-676 GCF_003991895.1 Chroococcidiopsis cubana SAG 39.79 | reverse complement strand
TAGCGAGCGTCTTTGAGTTTCATGGCTGATTCCAGACTTAGCTACCTTTCTATGTTAACCAATCTCTGCTCTAGGTAGTATCTAAGTTATTGATAAAAGTTGCGATATCGTCCAACTCTTTGATGTAGTGGGAGTTGAATGCCACAGAAAGTTGTTTGAGAAGTTGTATGCGGCGTTGCATCAAACTCTCCTTTACAGCCAGGTGGAGGAACTGACGTTTTTCTGCATTGGTAATGTAACCGTAGTCCATCATTTCTGCACCTGCACGAGTGGATTATTCACTGCACGCTGCTGACGTTGGTACTCACGGACTAAACGGGTTTCCTCAGCAGCTAGTTTGTGTTTGTATGACGGGTTTGCAAGCAGCTTGTGTTCTTCCACAATCATCTCTGCTTCTATACTTGTTTGGTGAGGGCTTTGTGCGCGACCGTTAACACCTTTAGGTAGTAGGGCATCCTTAGCTTTAGCTTCAGTTAACCTACTCGCATAACGTGCTTCTACATCCTTCTGTACCTGCTCGCTTAACTTAGACTCGAACTTGTCCAAAGCATAGCGAATAGAATCGGGCATTTCGTTACTGCTAAAGCGCGGTTGTACCCAGGGCAAACGCATCTAATAAAAGCATAATGAAATACTAAGAAGCGCTTTGGGCTAAAAATTCTGGAAATAGCAGAGC
>NZ_RSCK01000283.1:0-677 GCF_003991895.1 Chroococcidiopsis cubana SAG 39.79 | reverse complement strand
AAAGCTTGTTGAAACATCACAGCAATCGCAATCGCACTTCTATCCTATTCTAACAATTATCTACAACTGTAGTACTAAGCTGCCGTTAAAAATCCCAAATTCACCGTTCCCTGCATTGAGTAAGCCGTTAAAAAGGTTGCCCAATATACCTTTACCCGACCCAGCGCTACCCAAAATGCTGTTTAACCCAATATCCAGTAGCCTGCTAGAGAGGTTGCTAAGTAAGTTTAGCGCAACTTCACCCAAGCTTTCCGTTCCCAATATTGCCGACTTGAAGGCGTTGGAAAGCGCGTCACCCGTTGCATTAATCGCGTCCAACTCTGCACTCAGCGACTCTAATCTCTTCTCCCTCAACTCTTCCGCTAAATCGTTTTGCCGCTCAATCTCCTCGTTTTGCTGCTCCAACCACTCTGCCGCCCACTCCTGCTCTAGTTGTGTCGCTAACCACTCAGACTCTTTTCCTTGAACTTCGCCCAGCATTACGGATAGTGCTTGGAGGTCATCTATTCGCTTTGCTAATGCACCCCCATCATCTACACCCTCTTCTTTATTGATGCGTAACTGCTCATTTAATCGCGCCAACTCATCAGTCACACCTCTAAGGATCGTGGATTAAATAAGGTGTAATAGTTTCAGTTGACTCTGTAAACTAGAGAAGCAGACTGATGAACAGGTGA
>NZ_RSCK01000282.1:0-683 GCF_003991895.1 Chroococcidiopsis cubana SAG 39.79 | reverse complement strand
TGGTTGGGTAATTCCATAGTGCTTACCGTGGATTTGGAAATGGTGCAGATGAATATCCTCCCACCCCATTGCCAGCTGGAGTGTGTAATGCAAGTCTTCTATCGTGCTGTCGCTGCTGACAAGTAAGCGCCGCCAAATCATTGGGCTAACGCCCAGCAGCACCACCTTTAGTTGATAAATAGCAGGTTCGGAAGAATCAGACATTGAGCCATCTTACCCCATTGTCTGCCCGATCTCCCCCGAAAAAAATCGCTCTCCATCAACTGATGGATGGCGCGTTCGAGTCTAGGAATGGGAAAGACCTGTAACCAGGCTTCCAACCATCCCCAACACCAATACGGTTGCAGCAGCAATCGCAAATTGTTCAATGCACTCTTCCAAGTGGTTCCCAATTCCCAATGTGGATGCAGGCTAAAAGGTAAAGGTCGTGGGGAAGTATTAGTTGAATCATCAGTATGGATTTGCTGTTGTTGCAGCAACTCGTCAGCATGTAAACTCACCAGTAGATAGGCACTAAAAATTAACTCCCACCAGCGTTCAATACTGGCGTAATCCGTTAAACGATAATCGTGCCATCCCAGTTCGTTTTTGACCTGCTTGAATCCATATTCAATCCCCGTGCTTTAACACCCCCATAAGAACACAAACCCAATCGCAATTCGTTATCCTTAGTGTTGAGGGGT
>NZ_RSCK01000281.1:0-713 GCF_003991895.1 Chroococcidiopsis cubana SAG 39.79 | reverse complement strand
TCCTCAGGGAACTCGAAGTTTTCGTGGGGTTGGTCTTGAGGAGCCATCCAAGCACGGATGCCCTCGTTGAGCAGAATGTTCTTGGTGTAGAAAGTCTCGAACTCGGGGTCTTCTGCTGCCCGCAGCTCTTGAGAGACGAAGTCATATGCCCGCAGGTTCACTGCCAAGCCGACGACTCCCACTGCACTCATCCACAGTCCAGTTACAGGCACGAACAACATGAAAAAGTGCAACCAGCGCTTGTTGGAAAAGGCAATCCCGAAAATCTGCGACCAGAAACGGTTTGCCGTCACCATCGAATAGGTCTCTTCCGATTGAGTCGGGTTGAAGGCGGGGAAGGTGTTGGAGCTATCGCCGTCTTCAAACAGGGTGTTTTCCACCGTCGCCCCGTGAATCGCGCACAACAGCGCTCCACCTAGTACTCCCGCTACTCCCATCATGTGGAACGGGTTGAGCGTCCAGTTATGGAACCCTTGGAAGAACAGCAAGAAGCGGAAAATTGCCGCGACTCCAAATGAAGGTGCAAAAAACCAGCCGGACTGTCCTAAGGGGTAGAGCAAGAAGACGCTGACAAACACCGCAATTGGTCCAGTGAATGCTAATGCGTTGTATGGTCTGATGCCGACCAAGCGGGCAATTTCTAGCTGCCGCAGGCAGAATCCAATCAGCGCAAATGCTCCGTGTAAGGCGACAAATGCCCACAAGCCCCCGAG
>NZ_RSCK01000280.1:0-777 GCF_003991895.1 Chroococcidiopsis cubana SAG 39.79 | reverse complement strand
GTGCGAGCGAGAGTTATGCACAGCGCCAAGAGCAGGTACGGCAAGATATTCGCAACGGTGAAGACCTTGATTCTCTACCATTATCTGTCGATCCCGATGATTATTATCAGCAGCACGGTTACAATCCTGGTTAATACGACTACGAATATATAGTTGCAACGTTAATATTTAGACAGCTCTACGCTATTAAAAGTTAGATCGAGTTGGGGAGGAAAAAATATTGTTGAAAAAGCACTCTGCTGCATGGTCTTTTTAACGACTACTAAAACAGTAGCTTTATTTAGCCAGAATTGGGGCGATTGTCATTGCGATCGCCCAATAAAACGTGCCTACCTGTTTTTCTTCCGATGATACTAGTTGCGCTCAAGCAGTTCGCAGCCGTTCAATGTCCCGAATCGGTGGCGCACCAAACAAGCGTGAATATTCGCGGCTGAACTGTGAGGGACTTTCATACCCAATTCGATAGGCAGCATACGCCGCATCAGCGTTTTCGGCAAGCATCAGGCGACGTGCTTCTAAAAGTCTCAACTGCTTTTGATACTGAAGCGGACTCATCGAAGTCACTTGCTTGAAATGCTGATGAAACGACGAAGTAGACATACTGACCCGCCTCGCTAAATTCTCAATCCGCATCTGTTGGGCAAACTCAGCCTCGATCAGTTTAATGGCTTTGGCAATTCGCTGCATATTACTGCCGGATGTGGCAATTTGGCGCACGGCTTCACCTTGTTCGCCGATCAGCAGACGGTAATAGAGTTCGCGAATTATCAGCGGTGC
>NZ_RSCK01000279.1:0-787 GCF_003991895.1 Chroococcidiopsis cubana SAG 39.79 | reverse complement strand
GGTAGTCCTAAACAAGTAAGGATGTAAGTATAGAAGAGAGGTTTTTCAACTTCTAATCATGCTAGCAACCACTCTCGCTTGTCCTCGTTGTCAATCAACTCACGTTGTAAAGAACGGCAGAATTCATAACGGTCGGCAAAACTTCAAGTGCAAGGCTTGTGGCAGGCAGTTTGTCCAATATCCGACGAAAAAGGTAATTGGACAAGAGACTAGAAATCTAATTGATAAGTTGCTGTGGGAAAGGCTGTCCTTGGCAGGGATTACCAGAGTTATTGGGGTTTCCGAGCAATGGCTACAAACCTATGTCAACGCTAAATATGAAGTAACTGGGCGACAAGTAGAGATTGAGGAGAAAAAAAGGGGCGCTTGACTATCCAGTGTGACGAGATGTGGTCTTTTGTAGGCAACAAAGGTAATAAGCAGTGGGTTTGGCTTGCTTTGGACTGGAAGAGTGGCGAAATCGTGGGCTGCTATGTTGGCAATCGCTCTGGTGATGGTGCACGCGGATTATGGCAGTCGCTACCAAGCGTGTATAAACAATGTGCCGTCTGCTATACAGATTTCTGGGAGGCGTATGAGCAAGTGATTCCTGAGTCCAGACATCGCGCTGTCAGTAAAAAAAGTGGTCAGACCAGCTTGATTGAGCGGTTTAACTGCACCCTACGTCAACGAGTTTCACGCTTGGTGAGAGATACTTTATCCTTCTCGAAAAAGTTGGATAACCATATCGGAGCTATCTGGTATTTCATTCATCACTATAACTCATCCTTACTTGTGTAGGACTACC
>NZ_RSCK01000278.1:0-799 GCF_003991895.1 Chroococcidiopsis cubana SAG 39.79 | reverse complement strand
CGGGAGTACATGGACAAGCAGTCGCGAGCTGATTTGAGCCACTACCATCATCCTGCTTGCGAGTTAAGTTGACAATACCTTCGTAACCCATGTTTAGTTCTTGGGCTTGGGCTGCCAACTCAGCCAGGGCTTGCCGCCGCCTTTCGTCAATCTGGTGTTTGTATGTCATCAAATCTTGATAGAGAATCCGGCGACGGGTTCCAACTTTGCGGAAAGGAATTTTTCCCGACTCCAGTAAGTCTACTAAATAGGGACGGGAGACATTTAGAATGTCAGCTGCCTCAGAGGTAGTGAGTTCCTTTTTGATGGGAACGATGCTGACAGCATTGCCTTTAGCCATCTGGGTCAAAATGTCAACGAAAAGACGCAACGCAGATGTTGGGATAGTAACCGCTTCACCTTGTGTGTCATCTAGCATCACCCTAATTGTGCAGTGAGATGCGTCCGAGTCCACAATTGATGCCAAAATTTGGCTGCTGGCTTGGGCGATTGCAGAATCTTCTGCTGTCGGTGCAATGATGTCGAAGGAACGGGGAGCCGATAGTGTCATGTTTCCAATGGTGTTGGAATTGAAAGAACGCTCTCCTTGTGTCCGACCCATCGTGAACTAGAGGTCGGAGCGTGAAAAGGGCGAGCTACCTCTACTCCTAATTATACGAAATGAGCGTAACATACGAAATGAACGAAAAAGTCGGGGAACTATAGATATATGTAAATCAGGGCATTGTCAACTTAATGGGATAAATCCGAAAATCGGCACGATAATTCCTGAGTAGCCAGCTTGGCTAATTTTAAGCAG
>NZ_RSCK01000277.1:0-813 GCF_003991895.1 Chroococcidiopsis cubana SAG 39.79 | reverse complement strand
AAAACCGCTTGCTGATTTAGTTACTCCACCGCTCCAACAGCAATTTGTCCGTCGCGCACGGCTGCCGGAACACAAGACAGTTTTATGGCAAATCGCATCAGGTGTCGTTTGTAGCATGACTTGGACTAGTGAGGGCGAGCTGGTTTGCTTGGGCTACTGGGGAGTGGGAGATGTCGTCGGACATGCATTGTCCCGAGTGCAACCATACGAACTCCACTGCCTCACAGATGTCCTCATCAGTAGCTACCCCTACACTCAACGAGCGCATTTCACCGAGGCGATCGTTCAACACCAGCAGCAAACCGAAGAACTCCTATGCATCGTCCACATCAATCCCCTGTCTTTGAAGTTGTGGCAACTGCTCGTCTGGTTGAGTCAGAAATTTGGTCGTGAGGTGGAAAACGGTCGCTGGCTCGATCTGCCGTTGACCCATCAGCAGTTGGCTCAGACGCTGGAGACGAATCGCGTCACGGTGACTACCATCCTCCAGCGCTTAGAAGCAGAGGGCAAAATCCACCGGCAGCAGCGGCGGCTCGTTGTTACGCGGCACTCATCTTACTGACAAATCGCGTCTTCTACATTTGGTAAGCTGCTGCCCACCATTCCTAACAACGTCCTACCATCTTTGGTCTTGATAATCCCCGTCGCTTCCACTACCGGATCTCCTACTTGCCATTCGGAATCAGCAGGTGCTGGAGTGACTTGTGAAGGCAATTGTGGCTCCAACTCCTCAGCGGAGAACAAGGGCATCGGCATTACCGAGTCTCCGGGTCCTGCGGGGAAGCCACCGTTGCCCGTGACGACGAGCCGCAC
>NZ_RSCK01000276.1:0-822 GCF_003991895.1 Chroococcidiopsis cubana SAG 39.79 | reverse complement strand
TGATCTCCTGGTGCAAACACATCGCAATGCTGCTTGCACATCATCGCGCCGATGGGGATACCACCACCTAAACCCTTGGCAGAAGTGAAAATATCTGGTTCGATGCCTAAATTCTCGTAGCCCCACAATTTCCCAGTTCGTCCCATTCCCGCTTGCACTTCGTCCAGAATTAGTAAAATTCCGGTTTCGTCACAAATCCGCCGAATTGCTTGGAAGTATGCCACTTCTCCGGGGCGCACCCCGCCTTCTCCTTGCAGCGGTTCGAGCAGAATTGCACTCACTGCCCGATCGCCTTCATCTAGTTCTGAGATGGCGGCTTCGATCGCCTGAATCTCGTTATAGGGGACGTAATGGAACCCTGGGACTAAGGGGGCAAAGTTTTTCTGATATTTCGGTTGTCCGGTAGCGGTTATCGTGGCTAGGGTTCTGCCGTGGAAGCTGGCGTTGGCCGTGAGCATGACTGGATGCTCGATCTTCTGTACGGTGTGGGCGTATTTGCGCGCTAGTTTAATTGCCGCTTCGTTAGCCTCCGCTCCAGAATTGCACAAAAAGACTTTCTCGGCACATGAATGCTGAACTAGCCATTGTGCTAGTTGCCCTTGCACGGGGATGTAAAACAGGTTGGAGACGTGGTGTAGCGTCTGAATTTGGCGCGTCACTGTTTCCACCATCGCTGGGTGTGCGTGTCCCAGGGTACATGTTGCAATTCCGGCGACCAAATCGAGATATTCTTTTCCTGTGCTATCCCAAACTCGACAACCCGCACCCCGTTCTAAGGCAATCGGGAAACGGGCATATGTGTCCATGACTGACTCTTTGAAG
>NZ_RSCK01000275.1:0-832 GCF_003991895.1 Chroococcidiopsis cubana SAG 39.79 | reverse complement strand
GGTATTGTCAACTTAACTCGCAAGCAGGATGATGGTAGTGGCTCAAATCAGCTCGCGACTGCTTGTCCATGTACTCCCGTTACCGATTCCCTGGTGAAATCATCAGCTACTGTGTCTGGCTCTACTACACGTTTCCCTTGAGCTACCGGGACATAGAGAAAATGATGCTGTACCGTGGGATTGAGGTAACCTACGAGTCAATTCGAGAATGGTGTCAGAAGTTTGGGCAGCAATACGCAAATCAACTGCGGCGCAAACGTCCTTACCTAACTGATAAATGGCATCTGGATGAGGTGGTTGTCACGATCAAAGGACAGCAATATTATCTGTGGCGAGCCGTAGATACGGAAGGGAACGTGCTGGATGTCCTGCTGCAACGACATCGAGATACAAAGGCGGCACATCGATTCTTCCGCAAACTCCTGAAGAAACAAGGCTTCGTACCCCGCGTAATTGTGACCGACCAACTCAAGAGTTACGCAGCGGCAAAGAAACAAGTGCTCAAGAGCGTGGAGCATCGACAGCATAAAGGATTAAACAACCTTTGCGAAAACTCTCATCAGCCCACACGAGTGCGAGAGCGACGGATGCGGAAATTCAAATCCCCAGGGCAAGCCCAACGATTTCTCTCTGCATTTGGACCGATTCGAGACCACTTTCACCCAAAACAACATCAGCTCACTGCACCACGATACCGAAAACAACTGTGCCAACGATTTGAGGATTGGCGAGAAGTCGCTTGTCTAAAACCTGCTGCTTAAAATTAGCCAAGCTGGCTACTCAGGAATTATCGTGCCGATTTTCGGATTTATCCCATTAAGTTGACAATGCC
>NZ_RSCK01000274.1:412-833 GCF_003991895.1 Chroococcidiopsis cubana SAG 39.79 | reverse complement strand
ACCAGTTACACTACGACGTGGAATAGCCTTCAATCAAGGGCTACGCCTCCCTTTATCTCCACTTTTGTCAGTCAATCAGGGCATCATAGATTAAGTTGCGTTTATAGTGAGTTCATCAGCTTGGTTTGAGTTTTACCTTGAAGTGAGTTGGTAGGGAACGAAGTCTAACTGCTGCAAAACTAATGATTTCGCGATCGCTCTTTTTTTAGGGATGTATCACTAATAATTTGCCCGATCCTTTTGTCACTCAACAACCTTTTTTACATTTAGTTAACTACTACCTAGATAGAGCCATTGTAGATAGATGATTTGTTCAATTTCCGACGTATGGTTGCGATCGCATTGGTATATAGTGCCGCAATCGAAGAGTTTCATCCTCGATGTTTGAAAATATGGTTTTTTGAATATCCGGTGTGCGATC
>NZ_RSCK01000274.1:0-154 GCF_003991895.1 Chroococcidiopsis cubana SAG 39.79 | reverse complement strand
TAGACAGCTGCCAAGTAAATAATAGCTTGAAAAACAACTTGTAAATAAATCGCAGCTTGAAAACTAACTTGAGAAAAAAAGCAATCCTAGATAGCTTGTGGGAATAAGGAGAAGCCGATAAGCTAGAGAAACCTTTGTAGTTGCTCTCTCAATT
>NZ_RSCK01000273.1:0-856 GCF_003991895.1 Chroococcidiopsis cubana SAG 39.79 | reverse complement strand
GTTTTTATATTTTTAGCTGGGTAGCTTGTTAACTCAGTACTGCTGAGTCATTTTGTCATTGGTTAGTCTAAACTCCAGTCAGCTGGATGTTGAGTTAGTCAGTTCCTTGGAATCCTTAGCAAGTTGTAGCTCCTACACTGGTAACAATGCGATTACCCATAACTTGGGTCGTCCCTGGGCAACCTTTATGGTTGATGCTTACAGCAGGAGAATACTTGCAGTTTATCTAAGCTTCGAGCAGCCAAGCTATCGCTGTTGCATGATGGCAATCCGCTGTTGCGTTTCTAGATTCAAGCGATTTCCTCAAAGTGTAGTGGTAGATAATGGCACTGAATTTCACAGCCACTACTTTGAGCAATTACTGGCATACTACGTTTGCACTAAAAAACATCGACCACCTGCTCATGCTCGCTTTGGCTCTGTAATTGAACGGTTATTCGGTACGGCTAATACGCAGCTGATTCATGAGTTGCAAGGTAATACCCAAATTCTTCGCCAGCCGCGCCAAATCACAAAGTCAGTGAATCCACAAAAATTAGCAATTTGGACGCTAAACGAGCTATACGAGGCATTGTATGAATGGGCATATGAAATCTATGACAAACGACCGCATCCAGCATTAGGACAAAGCCCGCGTGATACCTTTGAATCTGGACTGGCTCTGGGAGGAAATCGGCTACACAAACGGGTAGAATATGACGAAGTTTTTCACATTCTGACACTACCAGCGCCAGATCTCAGACAGCGCAATATTGAACGACAATTAAATAGACCGACCCACGAGATGCGCAATGAGCTTGGAATTGTAAAGCTGAGAGCCGTGCCGATAAGGGAGCTAACAGTATGTAGTAGAAAA
>NZ_RSCK01000272.1:492-860 GCF_003991895.1 Chroococcidiopsis cubana SAG 39.79 | reverse complement strand
GCAATCCCCTCTTGCCCAAATGGGATATTCTTATCCGACCTGCCTCATAGGTATTTTGTTTCTTGGAGATCGCCTTATTCGTATCGTCGATCAGTTTTTCACGAACGAGTAAGCTTTTTCTACTAAAACAAAAATCTTGGACAACCCCCGACATTATCACCGCAACTATACTCAGTCCTTAGTTGTCTGCGCTCCCTGACCCGCCCATCTGCTATAGAAAAATGCAAAAGTCTACAATGCTTGCCTCATGAGCATTTCACCTTATCTTAGTGCCATTCGTGGCAGACACGAAGACAAACGAGCCGCGATTAGTGCCGTTGCGAAAACAGAGTCGCGAGGCACTCAAAGAGTATTTGTCATGGCGCGAG
>NZ_RSCK01000272.1:0-482 GCF_003991895.1 Chroococcidiopsis cubana SAG 39.79 | reverse complement strand
TATAGCACCGAGTTGTTGCTGATGGGTGTCGATCCGACTCATGCTAGAAAATTGACCGGACATCAGAGCGAGAAAGCTTTGGAGCGCTATACCCTGCGCGGTGAACAAGAGGCGGCGATCGCGGCTTACTACCGTGCAGTTGGGGAAGAAATGGAGAAGCAAGATTTAGAATGAGAATGCTCTCATTTTATTAAAGGTTCTACCTCACCACTACTTTCATATCACTATCCGCCTGCTGTTACTTGCTCCTTAAATCCCTTGACAGCACCCCTACATCGGCAAATTTCGTAGCTCTAATTTCTAGCTTTTTGCCTGTCCAAGGTTCTTGATTTCAAGAAGTTGCACAAGCTCAGCTTTACGGAGTTTTGTAGCAGCTTTAATCCCCTTTGACAAGGCTTTTTGCCGCAGTTGAGCAAAAGACAAATTAGTCATTATAAACCTTTGAATGTACAAGTTATTGGTTCTTTAATTAACAACACTAG
>NZ_RSCK01000271.1:0-891 GCF_003991895.1 Chroococcidiopsis cubana SAG 39.79 | reverse complement strand
TACCAAACAGCTCCAATGTGATTGTTCAGTTTTTTGGAAAATGATAGGCTTTCTCTCACCAGCCGAGAAACACGTTGTCTGAAGGTATTATTTAATCTTTCGATATGGTTAGTTAGACCCGTTTCTTTAGCAACAGCTTTATGACGTTTAGGAGGAATAACTGTCTTGTAAGCCTGCCAAAAATCTGTATATGCGAAAGCACGTTGTTGATAAATCTCTGGTAGAGAAGCCCAGAGTTTACGGGCTGATTTTCTAGTTCTATCTCCCACAAAACAACCGACAATTTTTCGCGACTTACGATCGATTGCTAGCCAAATATAAACTTCGTTCTTCTTGCAATCAACGAATGACCACATCTCGTCACATTCAATCAGCAATTTACCTAGTGTTTTGGCTAAAGCCTCGACCTGGCGCGGGGTTTGAGCTAGCTTTTGATTGACATAATCTTGTAACCAAGACCAACTTACTTGAGCCACTCTAGCAATTCCTCGCAATGATATCCTCTCAAGTAAGAGTCGATCAATCAGTTGTTTCGTTTCTTTTAAAACAGTAGTTTTAGTAGCACCGATAACAAATTGACGACTACAGATTTTACACTGATATTTGGGCTTGCCATTGTGAGTTGAACCATTTTTAATTGCATGCTCAGAGTTACAGGTAGGACAGACTCGTTTTAAAGGTTCTTCACATATTTTTGGAGATGGTTCTATCGACTCTCGTGTTAATCTCGACAGTAGTAATATGAATGAATAAAGTAAGAATGCTAAAATTGTTGTCATCAAAAATGCTAATTCGTGGGCAATTATCTGGGGATTGTTCGCATTAGCTAATATTATACAGGATGCTGACGGAGCAAGGGTTCTACCTCACCACTACTTCCGTATCACTACC
>NZ_RSCK01000270.1:0-898 GCF_003991895.1 Chroococcidiopsis cubana SAG 39.79 | reverse complement strand
ACACCGATCTAGTCTTGTCCCAACTGCCACTACTCGATCGCGTGAAGGAGCAGTCCAATCTGCCTATGACTGAAGTTGCAACACAGAATAATTCTGTGGCAGGACTGATCGAGCGTCATCAAGTGACACACCTGCAATGCACTCCATCAATGGCGGGTTTGTTAATTGCCGATACTGCTACCCGCGCCGCTATGAAACAGTTACGTCAGATGATGGTTGGCGGCGAAGCTTTGACCGAAGCCTTGGCGCTCCAACTCCAGCAGATCGTGGCGGGACAAGTTCACAATATGTACGGTCCTACAGAAACTGCCATTTGGTCGGCAACTCATACGCTGACGCAAGTAAATGGAATCGTTCCCGTCGGTCGTCCGATCGCTAACACTGAGCTGTATATTTTAGATCGGAACGGACAACCTGTTCCCGTGGGAGTTGCAGGCGAACTGCTGATTGGGGGCGAAGGTGTGACTCGCGGTTATCTGAATCGACCGGAGTTAACTCAAGAGCGGTTTATTCCCCATCCTTTGAGCCAAAATCCGGCAGACCGTCTCTACCGCACAGGAGATTTGGTACGCTACCGCAGAGATGGCAATGTAGAATTCCTCGGTCGTATCGACTTTCAAGTGAAAGTGCGGGGCTATCGCATCGAATTAGGCGAAATTGAGACAATTTTAAGTCGTCACGAGGCAGTTCGAGAAGCAGCGATCGTGGTTCGCGAAGATGTACCGGGTGACAAGCGCCTAGTTGCCTACGTGTTACCACAGCCAGGACAACAGCCTGCTAACTCACAGTTGCGAGAATACTTACTCGCTCGATTGCCCGAATACATGGTTCCCTCCAACTTTGTCGTGCTAGAGGCTTTTCCCCTCACGCCAAACAATAAGGTCGATCGCAAGGCACT
>NZ_RSCK01000269.1:0-912 GCF_003991895.1 Chroococcidiopsis cubana SAG 39.79 | reverse complement strand
AGAGGCTATTCATAAAGTAAATCTTAAACGAGGCAAAAAGGAGAAAAATCAACTGTAGGATGCTCTATTAAGGATTCACACTCATCAGTTTATGTCTCAAAAACGTTATTCAACGGATTTAACCGATGCAGAATGGAAGATATTAGCACCCCTAATTCCTGCCCCAAAAAAAGGTGGACATCCTCGGACAACAGATATGCGAGCAGTCTGTAACGCCATTTATTACCAACTGAAAACGGGATGCCAGTGGGAATTACTCCCACGCGATTTTCCGCCACCGTCAACGGTATACAGTTACTATCGCAAGTGGCAGCAGCGAGGAGTATGGGAGCAGATAAATCACACCTTGCGCGACCAAGTACGCCGACAAATGGATAAGTCTACTCAACCTACCGGCCGTTGCTGCTGATAGCCAATCAGTGAAGACGACAGAAAAAAGGGGGAGGTCTATGGTTTTGATGGCAATAAGCGAGTAAAAGGACGCAAGCGACTGATATTAGTCGATAGCTTAGGACTACTATTAAGAGTGGTCGTGACTGAGGCAAATGCAGGAGAGCGTGTAATTGCAGCCTATGCTTTAATGTCTTTGTTGGAGGAGCGACTAGAGGGGTGCTGCAACGGGTTAAGGTGTTGTGGGTAGATGCTGGGTACGATGGTGATTGCTTTGCCTTAGCAGTGTGGCTCATGATTCAAGCTCGCGTAGAAGTTATTCATCGCAGCAAACCAGAATTTGAAGTGTTACCGAAACGTTGGGTAGTAGAGCGCACCTTTGGTTGGCTCAACTGGTATCGTCGTCTTAGTAAGGACTATGAGCGTTTACCAGAAATGAGCGAGGCAGCTATTTATGCTGTTATGACTCGAATTATGCTACGTCGCCTATCTGCTTAAAGGTTTACTTTATAAATAGGTTCT
>NZ_RSCK01000268.1:0-913 GCF_003991895.1 Chroococcidiopsis cubana SAG 39.79 | reverse complement strand
CTGTCTAACTCTGCATTGTAGCCATGAATGAAGTACCAAATCGCTCCAATGTGATTGTTAAGTTTTTTGGAAAATGATAGACTTGCTCTTACCAATCGAGAAACCCGCTGTCTCAAGGTATTATTTAACCTTTCAATCCGATTAGTGAGACCTGTTTCTTTACCAACAGCTCGGTGGCGTTTTACGGGAATAACTGTTGTATAAGCTTGCCAGAAATCCGTATAAGCGACAGCAGATTGCTGGGAAATGTCTGGTAAAGAAGCCCAAAGCTGACGGGCTGATTTTCGAGTTCTATTTCCCACAAAACAACCGACAATTTTTCGGGAGTTACGATCAATTGCTAGCCAGATATAGACCGCATTTTTCTGACTATCAACAAAAGACCACATTTCATCACATTCTATCGTCAGGCGACCTGTTAATTTCCCTGAAATTCTTATTTGACGGGGAGTATGAGCCATGATGGAGTTGACGTAATCTTGTAACCAAGACCAACTTACACCCGTAACTCTCGCAATTCCACGTAACGAAATTCTCTCGAGTAAGAGTTTATCGATGAGTTGTTTTATCTGCAATGAAATAACAATATTATTAGGGTTATCTACGAATTGTCGTCTACAGTCTTTGCATTGGTTTTTGGATTTTCCATTATGAATAGAACCATTCTTTATAACATTGTGAGAATGACAGGAGGGACAAGTCTGTTGGGGCGATAGTTCTGGTATATTTTCTTGCAGGGAGTCTGAGTGTTGAGTAATACGAGATAACAGAGTAATGACGGAGACAAACAGCACTCCCAAAACATTTATCATTGTAAATTAACAATTATTTGTAGTTTTTATATGTTACAAATATTGCCTGAAATCGTTGTAGGGCAAGGATTATACCTCATCACTACTTCCATATCACTACC
>NZ_RSCK01000267.1:0-948 GCF_003991895.1 Chroococcidiopsis cubana SAG 39.79 | reverse complement strand
TCTAATAAAAGCATAATGAAATACTAAGAAGCGCTTTGGGCTAAAAATTCTGGAAATAGCAGAGCGGAGTAATGCTTTAGGCTAAATTGGGAGGTTATAAGCCTTAGATTTTCTTCTATAAACTCCTTTAGCTAATAAATTGATGCGTAAAATCCTAGACTATCTTCAATACATACTTCAATGCAGAAATAGCCTAATCTTGCAGCTAAATTCTGCGTTCAGCTTTTATCCAAACAGAACTTTAGCGAGATATTCATTATCCCAACCAGCTTTTAGTCGTTTGTTTTTTATCCCAGTTTTTACTGATGTATTTTGTTGCAGGAGACTGTGAGCTATGTGACGTAGTACAGCAAAGTTTTGGGGAGCATTATCCTTTCTAATGCGACTATCATCCTCCCGAAATGCTACATCTAATACCCAGTGCAACGAGTTTTCTATTCCCCAATGTTGCCGCACTGAATCAGCAAGTAATTTGGCGTTATTTGCTAGACTGCTAATAAAATAACGAGTCTCAATTTTGGTTTTACCGTTGACCGTTCTCATTACATCTAGGCGACCTATACTTTGCAGATTTTGCCATTTGCCTTCTGGATCTATTTGATTCTGAACATTACTCAACTGGACACAATACCTGGTTTCCTCTCGACTATGACTTTCTTCTGAGCGGCGGTTTGAGCTATGTGTAAATCCTTCATATCGGTTTTTTAGTGCTTCGGAAAATAATGCTTCTACTCGTTTATATAGTGAGCCTTGGTTCTTTTTTAAACTGATAACGTAGTCTGCTTCTTGCCCAGCTATTAGCTTAACAATGTCTTTCTGGCAGCCCATTGCATCTATTGTGACAATACACCCTTGTAGCGACAACACCTTAAGCAACTCTGGGATGGCTGTAATTTCATTCGATTTCTCATCAACTTTAACTTGTCCTAACACTAATCTTTGTTCAGT
>NZ_RSCK01000266.1:0-977 GCF_003991895.1 Chroococcidiopsis cubana SAG 39.79 | reverse complement strand
AAATTACCTTTGATGTAAAACTATTGCTATGTATCTATCTTAGCTCATTTAACCTTAAGTTTTTGTTTAAGTCTCGTTAGCTTCAGATCGACCACAGCAAAAGCATCTGCCAATGGCAGAATGGAAAATCCGCGTTAATGACATCTATCCGGCTTACATCAGTTGGCAAACCTACGAGCGGAATCAGGCACAGCTTATGGACAACTATGCTGAGTATGACCGTAATAAAACCCGTGGCATCCCTCACCCTGGTGCAGCATTACTGCATGGGCTAGTTTATTGTGGCGAATGCGGTCATAAAATGGTTGTGCAGTACAAAGGCGCAACCCGCTATATTTGTAACTATTTGCGCCAGCAGTATCGCGTGCCTGTTTGTCAATATATTCCTGCTGATACAATTGACGAGTATGTAGTCAATGCATTTCTGGAAGCTCTGTCGTCAGTGGAGCTAGATGCTTATCACAAAGCCGTCAAAACCCAACAGCAGTCATTAGATACAGTAGAACGAGCGCATTCTCAACAAATCGAGCGTTTACAGTATCAAGTAGCACTAGCCGAAAGACAGTTTAATCGGGTTGACCCAGATAACCGACTGGTGGCTGCCGAACTAGAACAGCGTTGGGAAAATGCTTTACGCGAACTAAAACTTGCCCAAGAAACCTATGCTCAACGCCAGCAGCCCCAAACAGTAGAGCGGCTACCAAAAGAACTCCAAGCTGCTTTTATTGACATTGGGCAAAAGCTGCCGGAAATTTGGCACAGTGACTGCTTAACCCAAGTGCAAAAAAAATCTCTCCTACGCTGTCTCATCGATAAAGTCGTCATACATCGTCTTGTCCGCGATACAGTTCGCACTAGGATTATTTGGAAAGGTGGTGACACTACTACTATCGATCTTCCAGGGCAAACGCATCTAATAAAAGCATAATGAAATACTAAGAAGCGCTTTGGGCTAAAAATTCTGGAAATAGCAGAGC
>NZ_RSCK01000265.1:0-999 GCF_003991895.1 Chroococcidiopsis cubana SAG 39.79 | reverse complement strand
AACGAAATTGACCTGTCAAATCCCTTTACTGGTTCTCTAGACGGAAAGTTAGCAGCTGCCAGAGAGCGGGGATGGCGCGATACCGGAACTTGGTGGAACGATTTAGCTGTGATTCGTTGGTCGAAATGAGTAGTAATACTCAAGGATGACCGCCTGGTTCTAGAAGACGGGAGAAATCCCAACCGAACCTTGACAACTTGACAACCATGAGGGTGAATCTCTGCCTAATAACAGATAGATAAGTCCCTCCCCGCAGGTGCAGCGGTGACAGCATGACCCCCACACTCAGGAGTAGCAACCCTAAGTGACCATTGTAGCGGGGTAACATGGCGATAAACTGGAAGCCTAATCCGGTGAAGCGCCTAGCAAGAACCCATGAGTAAAGCTCCGGCTTGAAGATGCGTCTGAACCATCGTCATTCCAAACCAGCCAAAAGGCTGAAAGGCTGGAACCAAAAGGTAAAGAATAGAGAATCGGCACTTCTAGGTGTGACCGACAAGCACTTCCCATAAATCCGGTGGACAGCATCACTCTAAAGGTTTCTACCAATGGTTGTCAGGAACGAAGTAACCCTCTTGTTTGACCTGGGTCGGTCGATACCCAGTAGGTAGCTAGCCATAAGCGAACAAGGGGGAGGGATTGAGTCAGAAGCGAATGCCCTGTTGAAATGACAGGGATATGCTGACAGACTCACGATGATTTGGAGGATAGAGTCACAAGTAGCAATGAATAAAGCTAAAACGCGACAATTCGCTGATTTACTACTAAAGAGGTGTGAACTTCCCCAAAAGGGATTTATCCCCCTGAAGAAAAAACCAATTAGGAAAGTAAGTGACGAAAAATCGACGGTGGAATGGAGAAACGTTGACTGGCAAAAGTTAGAAAAACGAATCTTTAAGTTGCAAAAACGAATCTATCGAGCCTCTAGTCGTGGTGATGTCAAGGCAGTCCGCAGACTCCAAAAAACATTGATGAAGTCTTGGTCAGCCAAGATGCTAG
>NZ_RSCK01000264.1:0-1006 GCF_003991895.1 Chroococcidiopsis cubana SAG 39.79 | reverse complement strand
ACGTGAGTTCGACGGCTCAAAAAATAGTAGGAGGTAGAGCTGGCAAGCCATGAGGATGGATATCTAAAGACGGCTTTTTCTCTTGATAGGTATAGGCAACCAACCCAGCTAACAAATTGACGAGGAAGTTGAAGATGCTACGATGGCGAGAATGCTCAATTTGGCAAATGTTCTTGAGTTGGTCATTGATCGACTCAATGACAGCACGTTTCCGCAGCAGAATCTTATCAATCAATGGTATGAGGCGGGATTTCATCTTGCGCTTACAACGAGTAATCAATTGCAGACCACGAGCAAAAAGTTGCTCGAACAAAGGCTGTGAGATGTAACCTTTGTCCCCGAATAGCTTCCCAATCAAATCTTTGGTTAAGTCGGGGACAGGTTGTCGGTCGTCCACGTTGGCAGCAGTGAGCTTGAACGCTAGTAGTTCTCCTTTATCGTTAATGACTAAGTGCAGCTTGAAACCGTAATGCCAACCGACGGAATTCTTTCCCCAACCTACATATCCCACAAACACTTTGTGGGCGCGTGCCCGACAGCAATGACAAACTTGAATTGGTGTCGAATCAATGAAGTTAATTCCGGTGATTTCACCCGTGCGAGTGTACAAGTAGCAGCATAACGTCATCACGCACCAAGGCATCAGTTCGACAAATCGAGTATAGCTGACTAGCTTTGGAAAGGCTTGGCGCCATCCTGGTAACACTTGCTTGGTATAAAAGTCTTTGAAGGTACGATAACCACTACCGTGAAAGGCAATGACAATTGTTATCACTTCACTCATATGCATTCGAGAACGGCTCAGCCGCTCCCCTTGTATAGACGGTAACTGAGGCTGTTGCTGCCACAGTCGCTCAAACTGTTGGCAAAAATCGTCCACCTCACAGAAGACTTGGGTAATCTCCAGGCGAGATACAATTGTTTCCATAGCTGAGACTATTGTGTGTGTATTTTGAGCATAGGTCTCAGTTTTCTTTTTGGCTAGTTTTTCTCATCGAACTCACGT
>NZ_RSCK01000263.1:0-1051 GCF_003991895.1 Chroococcidiopsis cubana SAG 39.79 | reverse complement strand
CCGCTCTGCTATTTCCAGAATTTTTAGCCCAAAGCGCTTCTTAGTATTTCATTATGCTTTTATTAGAGGCGTTTGCCCTGTGCGATCGATCGAATTACGATCGGATTGCCGCTGGCATCTTCTTTAGATGGTTGGCAAAAGCGGCTGACAGCTTACCACGAGATCGGACACGCTATATTAATGACGCTGCTGGAAAATGCCGCTCCTTTAAATAGAGTCAGTATTATTCCCCGTTCTAGTGGACTCGCTGGTTTTGCCCAAACCATCCCCGATGAGGAGAATGTGGATAGCGACTCGCTAAGTCGCGCTTGGATTTTGGATAACATTACGTACACTCTAGGTGGCAGGGCTGCAGAAGTTGAGATATTTGGTAGTGCAGAAGTCGCTACTGGCGTTAAAAGCGACCTAGAAAGGGCGACTTACCTAGCGCGGCAAATGGTACGCTACGGGATGTCTGACTTTAGGAATGTGGTGTTGGAGCCAACAGAGTATTTTTCAGCAGAGTATTCTGTAGAAATGGGAAATAAAATTGATCGCGAGGTTAGAGCGATCCTCGAAAGTTGCTACCAACGTGCCCGAACAATTATCCGCGAATACCGAGCTTTGATAGATCGCTTGGTAGATGTGTTGATCGAGCAAGAGACGATTGAAGGCGAGCAATTCCGGCAACTGGTTGAAGAGTATCATCGTAGTATTACAAAAACTGTAATTAGCAATGGATAAAAAGACTCAGGAAGTTGTGGGAATCCCTATCGATAGATTGCAGAGGCAGGATGAACGATTCTATTCAGCACAGAAGATAGCTCAAGCGGAGTTTATCTATCATTTTGCTACAGACAATACTTGATTTAAGCATACCTGTGCTTAGTTCTACCGCTCATATTTCCGGGGTAATTATCAGCTTTTCGAGCGGAATGTCGATCGAGCATGATTGGAAAGTTAGGTAGGTGCCAAGAGTGTAAAACAAGCCTGGTAGTCCTACACAAGTAAGGATGAGTTATAGTGATGAATGAAATACCAGATAGCTCCGATATGGTTATCCAACTTTTTC
>NZ_RSCK01000262.1:0-1060 GCF_003991895.1 Chroococcidiopsis cubana SAG 39.79 | reverse complement strand
CGTCTTTAGATATCCATCCTCATGGCTTGCCAGCTCTACCTCCTACTATTTTTTGAGCCGTCGAACTCACGTTGAGCAATGGCTGTCGCTGGTTTACACCGGACATCTTCTTGGGCGCAGCAGTTTACACGCCCGAAGAACTAGGAGCAACAGTGGATGAGGATGGGAATGTGATTGAGATTTCCCCGTCACCTCCTCCAGCCCAGTTGCCATCAAACCAAAAAGAGATTATCGTTCCTGGCGCTCAATAAGTGATGCAATTCTTTGGGCGAGTGAATGCCTGCCGCACATGAGTGTTGAAGAAATCCAAGCTCAGTTTGATTCCCTAAATGCACCACCAGGAAGGAAAGCACCCGCCTGGATTGCTAAGGTCAACGAATTAAAGCAAGTTTACATGACTAGTGGTGAGCAATCCGCCGCCCAACCGTTTGCATAAAAATCTAGGCTCTTGCAATCCACAAGAGCCTTTTGTAATGGAATGAAGCAGAATGACGATCGCAACTGAATGTAATACCAAGCATAATTTCAATAATTTCTCAGATGTATTGACTCGCCTGGATGAATTTGGACTGACTCCCAACCAGTTTCGCGTCTACTGTCACCTTTGGAGAATGGCGCAAGACGGGATAGTTTCAGAGGAGTCGAGTGAAAGCATAGCTAAGGTGTGCAAACTAACCCGTGTCACAGTTATACGGGTGTTATCGCAGTTGGAGCAGATGCATTTGATCGAATGCGATCGCGCTGCTGGAAAGAAATCAGTGTTTTATCTGATGCCTTATTCTGATTGGCGCAGACTTGTACCCCAAGAAAAGAACTTGACGATTAAACAACAAAGTAAAGTTGTCTGCTTCAGAAAGGGCGATCGTACTTCTTCAAACTCAACTACCTGTAAAGCAAATATACAGGTAAACGAAATACACATCCAGCGGGAGGCAGAGTCCCCTATAGGGGACTCTGCTCTCCCTGCTATTGAACCAGTCAACGAAATTGACCTGTCAAATCCCTTTACTGGTTCTCTAGACGGAAAGTTAGCAGCTGCCAGAGAGCGGGGATGGCGCGA
>NZ_RSCK01000261.1:0-1068 GCF_003991895.1 Chroococcidiopsis cubana SAG 39.79 | reverse complement strand
CAATCACACATAGAACACCTTTTGGAAAATTAAAACTGCAATGTCATCGATTATTCCACTGTGCCTGTACCGAGCAAGCAACTCGTAGCTTTAACCCAGTAGCAACCCTGCTAAAAGAACGCACATCACCCGAATTGCTCTACCTAGAATCAAAATTTGCCTCCCTAATGTCCTATGGGCTGTCCAGCAAATTATTGCAAGAATTACTACCAGTAGACGGAGAAATAAACGCTACATCTATACGCAACAATCTACACGCATTAGGTCAACGCTTAGAATTAGAGTTACCGGAAGAAGCAGGAATATTATTCGAGGGTTGCCAAAGAGATTGGGAGAAGCTCCCCAGACCAGGTTTACCCTTGGTAGTGGGTATGGATGGAGGATATGTTCGTTTCTATGATAGGAAATCTAAAAAAGCCGGAAATTTTGAAGTTATCGCTGGCAAGAGTATAAAAGCAGACGGCACATCCAAATGTTTTGGCATGGTTTATTGCTACGATACCAAACCCCAACGTCGAGTATTTGAGGTGTTAAAATCTCAAGGAATGCAAATGAACCAGCAGGTCACATTTTTATCTGATGGAGAAGAGATTATACGTGACCTACAATATTACCTCAACCCCAATGCCGAACATATCCTCGACTGGTTTCACATCACCATGCGGATAACTGTGATGAAACAAATTGCCAAAGGGATAAGTAAAGAAGATTTATCAGCAGGTATAAACAGCGAATCCATCCTCAAAGATTTGACTTCCTTAAAGTGGTATTTATGGCACGGCAATGTCTTTAAAGGCTTATCAGAAATTGAAGATTTAATCGATAGTGCCTTTGTCTTAGGTTCGGATGATGACGAGCGAGAACCAAGTCTTGAAGCACAAAAACTCTGCTCTCATTTAGAAGAGTTTGAAACCTATATTTCAAACAATGGACAGTATATTCCCAATTATGGCGAACGCTACCGCAACGGCGAACCGATTTCCAGCTCCTTTGTAGAATCTGCCGTCAATCAAGTTATCAGCAAGCGATTCGTGAAAAAGCAACAAATGCGTTGGACTCCAGAAGGGG
>NZ_RSCK01000260.1:0-1096 GCF_003991895.1 Chroococcidiopsis cubana SAG 39.79 | reverse complement strand
TTGTCTTTGATGAATTCTTGCCTCAGTGGAATTACACTGCTCAGCCAGAATTACAGGTTATTTAATCCACGATCCTAAGTCAGTGCGGTTAA
Organism: Chroococcidiopsis cubana SAG 39.79; assembly: GCF_003991895.1. NCBI lineage: Bacteria > Bacillati > Cyanobacteriota > Cyanophyceae > Chroococcidiopsidales > Chroococcidiopsidaceae > Chroococcidiopsis > Chroococcidiopsis cubana. The sequence goes on along the minus strand of NZ_RSCK01000260.1, from coordinate 1,004 downwards.
ATCTAAAGTTGGGCGGGTAGAGGAATCGCGAGACAAATTTGTAGAGCCACAAATGCCATTGTTGAGTCTCCATATCGTTGCCCATTGTAAAACCGATGACATAAGCTTCGTCACTAGCAGCAAATCCCCGCCTCAAGAGTAGATGTAGGTAGTCGTGTTCTCGCAGATGAATCTTGCCTGGGAGGGCGAGCGGACTGTCGGGGTTTTCCAACAGCCAGACGAGAAAAGGGATCTCGTCGGGGCAATCGCCGCCAATTTGGGCGCGAGCTTGTGCCAGAGTCATCGTGGTTAGGTCATCGCTCAAATTGCCATGCGTGTTGACGAGCGCCTGCAAATCGCCCGCGTAGTTGTCGGACATGATGTGTTTCTACCTGCTTTCAAGCAGTAAGGGCGAAAGTGCAAAACTTTTGACTGTCTTGCCAAAAAGACTCTAAAATTGTTGTAGCTACCTGCGGGTGACAAACAGCGAGAGAAATTCACCCCACCTGCACCCATAGCAAATTTTAAAGTAAAGATCGAGCTAGCTCAAAAAGATTTAGCCAATCTTCAATCTTGCTTCAATAGTTTTTCCGACGTGCTTTATCGCGTCGGCGTTCTCAATCGCGCGATTCATAACTCAGCTCGAAGTGAGCGAGTTGCCCGGTGCTTCGCAGCTCCTCTAGTTCGTAAGCCGAGTTGTCAATTGTTTGAGTTACCAATGCGAGCGCTTGCTTTGAGCCGCAAAAGCTGAATCTGAAATTGATTTGGGCGCTCAATTGCAAGTGGGCGCTCGGTGAATGTTGCTCGAAGTGGATTTGTCGGATTAATTCTTCGACAACTGGGAGTACTGCTGCCACTGCCGTTGTTGAATCGAAAAACTGAAAGGAGACGACAATCGTTCTGGGTTGGCTCTGGTTATGGCTGGGCATGACAAAATCTCCTTGGGACTGGAGTTTAGACTAACCAATGACAAAATGACTCAGCAGTACTGAGTTAACAAGCTACCCAGCTAAAAATATAAAAAC
>NZ_RSCK01000259.1:0-1103 GCF_003991895.1 Chroococcidiopsis cubana SAG 39.79 | reverse complement strand
CAGGGGTTTTGTCCGCTGTTGAGATGGTTGTGTATGGAAGTAGGTATTACTCCTTTAATCTGGTCTACTGTGGCGCAGACGGGGACAGTAAGTGGATCGTTGGCAATCGCCCGCGACTCGCTTCAAAATTGGGGCATTAGCATCAGCATGAGGCGAGTTGAGCGTTTAACCTACCATTTCAATCAACAGGGCTGAAGCCAGCGTCGCTCAAGGATATTCCATTTGCAACAAGGCACATTACCGATGACGCCGCTGTTGAAAGACCATCGAGTGGTGATTTCCGTTGATGGGGGACGCACTCGCATTCGTAATGCCAAAACGGGTAAACGTCGTCACAATTCCCATCGACATGGCTATAAAGCTGAGTGGATCGAACCAAAATTATTGACGATTTATGTAGTAGATTCCTTGGGTAAACGGGTCAATACCGCTGAAATTTCTGTGACTAACGATGGGACTTATGGCAAGCTTCAACCCTTTCTGGAACTATTAGAAATGCATTTGGTACGACTAGGAATAAATTTGGCATCTCAAGTAGTATTAATTGCAGATGGGGCTGAATGGATCTGGAAACATATCCCACCACTACTGCAACGTCTCGGTTGTCCACAAGAATCAACACACGGTCTACTCGACTTCTACCACGCCACAGAACATTTACACATGTTTGCTGATGCTGCTTTTACCCAGCCAAGAGAACAACGAGTCTGGTTTAAGCCAGCTCGTTCTACACTCAAACGCGGACAATCAGCTGATTTACTTGCTCGAATGCAGGCTTTGAGTCAAAAGAGCTGTGGCGAGCGCGGAGCGACTACGATATCCGAGATTCAGTATTTCACTAAATTTCATCAACAAGGGCGGTTGAGCTATTCTCAAGTGGCAGCGATGAAGATGCCTATTGGCAGCGGCGCAATTGAAAGTTTAATCCGCCAAGTGGTTAACCAAAGGCTCAAAGGTAATGGCAAATTCTGGTTACAGGGAAATGTAGAAGCGATATTGCACGCACGTTGCCAATGGGCTGCAAGAACTTGGTCAACTTTTTGCGACTCCATTTTAACAGCTAGGCTTTATCCAGCTTAATCCCACTTTTTCGCGTTGCACCC
>NZ_RSCK01000258.1:0-1118 GCF_003991895.1 Chroococcidiopsis cubana SAG 39.79 | reverse complement strand
TATAGCAATCCTAAATAGGATGTATGGTTATCCATACATAAATGCCTTGTCAAAAGTAAAGTATTGCTGATGGGTGACAAACTCAAACAGATACTTCACCACTGCAAAGGACTTGCACAACATAAAGAACTTGCGAATGAATTGTTTAGCCTGTAACCAAATGTCCTCAACGGGGTTTTGTTCAGGAGCATGAGGGGCAAAGCGAATACACTCAATCTTCCAGTCTTCATAGGGTAGTCCAGCATTGATAGCAGCCAAAAACTCTCGCAACTGGTGTGACCGATGGTAGCTTGCACCATCCCAAATCACTAGCAAACGGGCTGGCTCATCGAGAGAGCGCAGATAGTTTAAAAAGGCAATTGTATTATCCGTATTCCCAGCATCGTAGGCTTGAACATAAAACTGCTTGCTGCCGTAATCAAACGCACCATAGTAGGTCTGGCGCTGCCGTTCGGAGGCAATTGGTACGTCAATGCGTTGGTTGGTTTGACCCCAAACATAGCCACAGGCATCGCCCCATAGCAAATGGCATTCATCAATCAACAACACCCGCACTTGCCCAGAAGCGATTTGGGTGCGCCATCTCATCAGTAACTCCACAATCTCGTGTTTTTTTGGGCGACTTGCAGCTCGTCCTTCTGGGGACGTGCCGATTGTGTCTTCTTCCACGAGAGTCCGGCTTGATGTAGCAAGTCGTAGTAACTCTGTTGCGACTTAAAGACGACTCCATAACTGAGGTCGAGGTGAGTGACCAACTCTTCGAGCTGACAGGTTTGGCGCTGCCGTAGCCATTCCATCACTGCTTGTTTGTCAACATCATTTAAATAGCCTTGCGTACCCCAGTATCCTAACTTGAGTGCATCTATGTCTTGCTGCCGATACAGTTGCTGCCATTTACTAATGAAACTCTGTGATACCTCCAGCAGTGCTTCAATCTGTTGGTAAGGATAACCTTGTTGCCGCATTTGCACGGCTAGGGCACGTTTGAGTTCTCTTGCGTCACTTGTGCTGGCAATAAATTGGCTTAAGCTATCCATCAGAATTGAGAGAGCAACTACAAAGGTTTCTCTAGCTTATCGGCTTCTCCTTATTCCCACAAGCTATCTAGGATTGCTATA
>NZ_RSCK01000257.1:0-1123 GCF_003991895.1 Chroococcidiopsis cubana SAG 39.79 | reverse complement strand
TACTACCTAGAGCAGAGATTGGTTAACATAGAAAGGTAGCTAAGTCTGGAATCAGCCATGAAACTCAAAGACGCTCGCTATCTGTCAGCCGAAGGTCAAGAAGCATTGCGGTATCGTGTCGTCAATGCTGTTGAAAACGGCATGAGTAAATCAGAAGCAGCTCGCGTGTTTCAAGTGTCGCGCACGGCAGTGCATAACTGGACAAAAGCAGTAGCAAATGGGAATGCATCATCGTTGAAAGCGAAAAAGCGTGGTCCTCGTCGTGCTAGCTCACGTCTGCTCCCCCACCAAGCAGCAACAGCAGTAAGGCTGATGGAGCAAAAATGTCCAGACTCTTTAGGATTACCATTCTATTTATGGACGCGGGAAGCAGTGCAGCAGTTTCTCGCAGAACGCTTTGGGTTGTCGGTATCAGTGTGGACAATAGGGCGTTATCTGAAAAAATGGGGTTTTACACCACAAAAGCCGCTACGTCGTGCCTACGAACAAGATCCACTAGCAGTCAAACGATGGATAGAGACTGAATATCCCCAGATTTGTCGAGAAGCTCACCGTGAGGGAGCTGAAATTCATTGGGGTGACGAGATGGGGGTGCGCTCTGACGATCAAACCGGACGTTCCTACGGACGAGTTGGGACTACACCTGTTGTGCCAAGTACGGGTAAGCGCTTTGGTTGCAGTCTGATTTCGACTATCACCAATCGGGGTAAGTTGTGCTTCAAGTTATTCACACAACGTTTTGATTCTGCTGTGATGCTCGATTTTTTGCGTCGCTTGATTCGTCAGTGCACTCAGAAGGTGTTTCTGATTGTCGATGGTCATCCGGTACATCGAGCGAAGGCAGTCCACCAATGGCTGGAGAAACATCAAGATCGCATCCGCCTGTTTTTCTTGCCTGCTTACAGCCCCGAACTCAATCCCGACGAGCTACTTAACCATGATGTCAAAGCCAATGCTGTCGGACGGCAACGTGCCAAAAACAAAACTGAAATGATGCAAAATCTCCGCAGCTATTTACGTAGTACACAACGTCAGCCAAACGTTGTGCAAAACTTTTTTCGTGAGAAACATGTTGCTTACGCCGCAACCTAAAACTGTTCACTATTCTATGCTCTGGTTAGTA
>NZ_RSCK01000256.1:0-1131 GCF_003991895.1 Chroococcidiopsis cubana SAG 39.79 | reverse complement strand
GCAATACATAGAACCATGACAACCACATTACAAAGACGCGAAAGCGCTTCCTTGTGGGAACAGTTTTGTAACTGGGTAGCAAGCACAGAAAACCGCCTATACATTGGCTGGTTTGGCGTGTTGATGATCCCCACGTTGCTCGCTGCCACCACCTGCTTCATCGTCGCATTCATCGCCGCACCACCGGTAGATATCGACGGGATCCGCGAACCAGTAGCAGGTTCGTTAATCTATGGCAACAACATCATCTCAGGTGCAGTTGTGCCATCCTCCAACGCCATCGGCTTGCACTTCTACCCAATCTGGGAAGCAGCATCATTAGACGAATGGCTGTACAACGGTGGACCTTACCAATTGGTAATTTTCCACTTCTTAATCGGTGTATTCTGCTACATGGGACGTGAGTGGGAACTATCCTACCGCTTAGGAATGCGTCCTTGGATCTGCGTCGCATACTCGGCACCAGTAGCAGCAGCAACCGCAGTCTTCTTGATTTATCCAATCGGACAAGGCTCTTTCTCAGACGGGATGCCCTTGGGGATCTCGGGAACATTCAACTTCATGTTAGTGTTCCAAGCCGAGCACAACATCCTGATGCACCCGTTCCACCAATTAGGTGTAGCCGGTGTATTCGGTGGTGCCCTGTTCAGCGCGATGCACGGTTCTTTGGTTACCTCTTCCTTGGTACGTGAAACAACCGAAACCGAATCTCAGAACTACGGTTACAAATTCGGACAAGAAGAAGAAACCTACAACATCGTTGCCGCTCACGGCTACTTCGGTCGCTTGATCTTCCAATACGCATCGTTCAACAACAGCCGCGCGCTGCACTTCTTCCTAGCAGCATGGCCCGTCATCGGGATTTGGTTCACCTCCTTGGGCATCAGCACCATGGCGTTCAACCTCAACGGCTTCAACTTCAACCAGTCGGTGGTTGACTCTCAAGGACATGCGATTGGTACATGGGCAGACATCCTCAACCGCGCTAACCTGGGTATGGAAGTGATGCACGAGCGCAATGCTCACAACTTCCCCCTCGACTTAGCTGCTGTCGAAGCTCCTTCCCTCAATGGCTAATTCGCGTTAGTTTGACTTAGGAAAGCGCCTCCCCAAAAGGGGGGCGCTTTTTGC
>NZ_RSCK01000255.1:0-1177 GCF_003991895.1 Chroococcidiopsis cubana SAG 39.79 | reverse complement strand
CATCCCCCTGCCCACCTCTCTGCTATTAACGCTTGTAATGCTTAACACACCTTACTTTTCGCTTTTCTTAGTGCCATTCGCTTCAAGGTGTGTGACATTGCACATCATCTCAGTATGGGTGAGCGGACAGTTTTTACTTATCTGGCATCACCCAGTTTCCCAGAGCGGCAACCGCATCCCCGTCGTTCAAGCAAGAGCCTGCTCGCTCCCTACAAGCCGTATTTACTAGCGCAATGGAATGCGGGGCAACGTCAGACTAAGCGGCTATTTGCCCAGATTCAACAGCAGGGATACAAGGGGAGTTACATGACGGTGACACGCTACACACATCAGTTGCGCCAAGCCCAGCGCCATCAGTTGAACAATCTGGAGGGACGAGGACAAGCACCACCTCTCCTTAGCATTGGGCAACCACCGCGCTCGTGCTCGTCGAGCGACTTGGCTAGTGTTGAAGCCCTTGAAGCAACGCTCCTCTGAGGATGAAACCTGGCTCGCTCACTTGAAGCAGCACCCTGCTCTCGCCATTGCGATCGATCTGGCTCAGGAATTTGCCGACCTGGTGCGGCAACGCGACCCCAAGCAACTAGATCGTTGGCTTGAGAAAGCTAGTAGTAGCTGTGTGACACAGTTTCAACGATTTGCCAAAAGCTTGCAGTCAGATTATGCGGCAGTCAAAGCTGGGGTGACTTTAGCGGTTAGCAATGGACAAGTGGAAGGACAAATCAATCGTTTGAAGATGCTCAAACGCCAAATGTATGGTCGGGCAGGTCTAGATTTGTTAAGCCGTCGGTTCTTATTGGCAAGTTGAGCAAAATAGAATCTGGCTTCACCTGCATAAATTACTGGATCACCAAAAGCTGGGATGAGCCCGAAGTTAGTGTAAATTGGCTGCCGAAGTTGTGATAATACAGCAGGAAGCAAGGGTTTGAGAATCTGCCATTCCGCATCGCTTAAATCAGTTGGGTAGGGTTTCCGCTAAGGATTGGCAATCTCAGGAAGACGGCTCATTAGTCGTTCAATGGATACTAGACTGCATCTAGACTACAGCTTGATCCAACCTCGCTCTAATCCTCTTTAGATTTTCTTTACAAATCAGCTCTAATACTACAGTTGTAGATAGCTGAGCGATTGGGAAAGGCGACGTTTGTAATGATAAAACTTAGCAATCGCTTGATGT
>NZ_RSCK01000254.1:0-1208 GCF_003991895.1 Chroococcidiopsis cubana SAG 39.79 | reverse complement strand
CTAGCAGTACGAAGGGTAACTCAAGATAACCAGGGTAAAGCTACAGCCGGAATAGATGGAGTTAAGAAATTAACCCCAAAACAAAGGCTGGAACTAATCCCAAAACTGAGATTAAATCGCAAGGCAAAACCGACTAGGAGGGTCTGGATACCTAAGCCTGGGACTGATGAAAAACGTCCATTAGGCATACCCACAATGTACGACAGAGCGCTTCAAGCGCTAGTCAAGCTGGCTCTAGAACCGGAATGGGAAGCTCGATTCGAGCAAAACTCATATGGGTTCAGACCTGGACGCTCATGCCATGATGCAATAGAAGCAATATTTAAGGCAATCAGCCAGAAATCAAAGTATGTGTTGGATGCCGACATATCAAAATGTTTCGACCGCATCAACCACAAGGCACTGTTGGAAAAATTAAATACATTCCCCACCATACGCCAACAAATAAGAGCATGGTTACAAGCGGGAGTGATGGACAATGGGCAACTATTCCCAACAGCTGAAGGCACGCCACAGGGTGGGGTCATCTCCCCACTACTAGCAAATATAGCCTTACACGGAATGGAAAATCGGATTAAGCAATTTGCGGAAACGCTACCAGGAAAAAAGCGAGAAAATCGCTCTAGCCTAAGCCTAATTCGATATGCCGATGACTTCGTGATAATACACAAGGACATAACAGTTGTCAAAAAATGCCAACAAACAATAGCCGACTGGTTAAAAGGCATGGGATTAGAGCTAAACCCAAGCAAAACTCGGATAACCCACACTCTAAAAGAGTACGAAGGACAAAAACCTGGTTTTGATTTTTTGGGATTCACAATCCGACAATACCCAGTAGGAAAATATCATACAGGTAAAGACGGAAGCGGAATGCCATTAGGTTTTAAAACAATCATCAAACCAAGCCCAAAGAAGATAAAACTTCATGCAGAAAATGTGCGTAGTATTATCAGAACAAACAAAACGGCATCACAACATAAGTTGATAAGCCAATTAAATCCGGTAATCCGTGGATGGACTAAATATTACAGCACAGTGGTGAGCAAAGAAATCTTTACAGGATTAAATCACCTCACCTATAAAAAGCTAAGAGCTTGGGCAAAACGCCGTCACTCGAAAAAGAATGCTAGCTGGATAGTTAATCGCTACTGGTTAGTAGACCAAGGCGAAGGATGGGAATTCGCCAATAAGGGAAGGGGAAAACA
>NZ_RSCK01000253.1:0-1229 GCF_003991895.1 Chroococcidiopsis cubana SAG 39.79 | reverse complement strand
TGACTCTTTCAGCAGAATCAGGCATTGAGTCATCTTACCGCGTTGTGTCCCTCATCTCCCCCGAAATTTTTCGCTCTCCTAAGAGGTAGCGGCGTTTGCTTTCTAGCACTGTTTCGCTACTCGGTATGGGTCGCTTGTCTGCTTCTTGGATCGGGCGGCGTTGGTACAAAAACCCGTGGTCGGCAGTAATAATGACGTTTGTACCGTTGATAGAATTACAGATTTTCTTGACTAGCCGTAGCAGTTCGCTAATTGCCTGTTCGCAAGCTGAGAATACTTGACGTTCGCTCGATGCCTTATCTCCAATTGCATCAATGACGTTGTGATAAATGTAGATGAGGCGATACGGTTGTACCGCAGCCCGTCCCTCGTCTGTATTCATCGCTAGTAGGTCTTTAGCATCGATCGCCGTAGCTTCTACACGGCTATTTTGATTCAATATCTTTTGCCTTGCGATCGCTCCTTTGGTACTCAGCCCATCGAGTAAAACATCGTCACTAGCTGGAATAAGTTCTAACTTCGACCCTGGAAGCAGTGCTGCCATTCCCAATCGCGTCACGCTGGGTAAAACTCCAAATTGCGCCTCTATACTAGTTTCACCTCTAATTTCTTTCTGAATTACCTCTTGGAGTTCGCTGGCGACTTCGTAGCGCAAGGCATCGGAAATAATCACAAATGCTTTCTCGCGATCGCTCCGTTCTAAAATTGGTAGCACGTACCTAGCAAAAAACTTGGTTTGAGAAGCTATACTTGCCAATTCCCAACGTTCGTCAAGGGCATTAGACCAAGCATCTCCTAGCTCATCCAAAAACCATTGGGTGTATAAATTCTCTACGTCTTCAATTAAGCCCTTCAGGATATCCCCATGAGCATCATCACTCTTCGTAATAAAGTGGCGGTATGCTCGGTCAAAGGAGTGTAAATCGCTAGCATAGGCTTTGAACAGGGTAGGTGCAGGCTGGCGGAATCCTTCGGTATACTGCTGCTTAAATTCCAACAGCGCGATCGCGGCTTCTATGGCTTGGTAAATCTTCTCATACTTGGAAAACCAAATTAGAGTGTGACGCGCCTGTAACCAATTGCGCCAAGGGGCTAGTTGTGCTGTTGGCTGCCCTATCTGAGAACGTAGTGTTTTGACGCAGGTACGAATTACTACCTAGAGCAGAGATTGGTTAACATAGAAAGGTAGCTAAGTCTGGAATCAGCCATGAAACTCAAAGACGCTCGCT
>NZ_RSCK01000252.1:0-1263 GCF_003991895.1 Chroococcidiopsis cubana SAG 39.79 | reverse complement strand
GAATGGCACTAAGAAAAGCTGAAATACTTGTGATTTAAGCAGTTTGTAATTGTTCGTGTAATTCGTGCCTTGATTTCGTCATTAAAGGGTAAGCTTTCGGGCGGCGTTTACGGACTCGTGGTTCACTGCGACCTGGGCGTTCTGGAACAGCCTTGTGAGCAATAACTTTAAGTAAAGTGCAATAAATTCGCTCTCCTTTTGCGATAGGAGCAGCCAACAATTGAGTCACAAAGTTATTTAAATGATGACGAGTTCCTTGCACCGACAAGCGCAACGGTGGACTACCATAAGTAGTACCGGACGACCACATCAAACTCCTAAGTAGATTGTAAGCAAGCAAATAAACATAAATTTCTTTGCGTACCATCGAGGGAGTTTTACACCGTAAAACATCCATGCCCAAAGTAGTCTTGAGATGTCTTAAATCTAGCTCAACATCCCACCGCTTACCGTAAAGCCTGACAATTTCTAGAGTAGGATAAGTTGCTCGATCTAATAAAGTCGTGATTAAACTGACTCGTTGAGTGCGAAAACCAGGAATTACAATGTAGTAGTAAATTTCTCTTACAGTTAAAGTTGAAGGTAAAGCCTCAAATTCATCTTTACTCAAGGATTTGGGGCAGACTTTAGGTTTGTACCAAGTCACTAATTTGTCGCAAGCTCCACTAATTTTTCCGTTTCGCATTGATGTCGTTCGGGATTGATGTTTTCGGAATACTGCATCACAATTCAGGTTTTTAATGGCGACTATATCAGCGTAAGCGCAAAAAGCTCTATCTCCTACAAGGAGATCCAAGGGATTAAGAAACTGGTAGAGTTGACGAGCAAGTTTGATATCATGAGTCTTCAGTACATCGATAACTAAAGCAACAGCAGCACCCGTGACTAAACTAAATATCACACCGATTTTGGCAATCGGAAATCCGCATCCAGCTTTCTGAGTGTTTGGTTGAGGGTAAGCTTTTTGGTTCTCCACAGTATCAGGCATGGAGACAGTTGAACCGTCTATTACTTTCACATTTCGACCACACCACAAATGTTCTGCTGTCACTTTTGCTTCTAGATTTTGTGCGGACTGACCAAAAAGTTGTTCTAAAAGTTTTTCTGGCAATCTCGACCTGGCTTGACAGTAAGCACTTGTATCAGTAGATGGTATTTCTACTCCTTCTCCTGCTAAATAAGCAATTATCTTACTCACGGCATTATGACAAGTTTTATCGGTATCCAAGACCTGAGATAAAAACGCCCACAACGTTACCATGG
>NZ_RSCK01000251.1:0-1302 GCF_003991895.1 Chroococcidiopsis cubana SAG 39.79 | reverse complement strand
AGGATCGTGGATTAAATAACCTGTAATTCTGGCTGAGCAGTGTAATTCCACTGAGGCAAGAATTCATCAAAGACAATTTTCATGGTTGATTTGAAGTCAAGAGCAACTTTTCTACCTGTTTGATAGGTCTTGTCGAGAATTGTCGTAAACACATTGAGTCCTGTGCGAGTGGTTGCAGTTGCCATCAATTCTTGCACCGTCTGCACGCTGTCAAAAATCACACCCTGACACACACGAGTCAGATGGGGAAACAAGCGATGCTCAATGGGATTGTGCTTGGAGGTATAGGGCGGGTAGTGGGCAATGCGAATCGAAATTCCCAATTCATTGACCAATGCCTGTAAGTCCTGCTTGAAGATGTAATGGCGCGAGCTATTGCTACCTCCTCCATCACAAAGCAACAAAATGGAATCAGCCAATGGGTAACGTTGCTTGCCATAGGTATTCCACCAGTAGCGAATAGAGTCACAGGCAAATTCGCTGGTATCATGGCTGGTACCAATCTGAATGTAGCCCACATTGTCCCTCATGTCGTACAACCCATGAGGAATAGCAACCCCGGTTGCAAGCGTTGCCCAATCATGGTCAAACACTTCAATCGGTTCTTGAGTGTAGAGTGTTCCATCTCGGTACAAGTTGCCAATCAATTCTCTTTTTTTGTATCCATACTCATCACTGGATTGCCAGCTGCTTGATAGGCTTGCTTGAGCCGTTCAATCATCTCAAATTGCTCGTTGCGATGCTCGCTTTCTCCAGTTGCCAGGGTCTTGACTGCTTTGCGTTTACGAAACTTATGCTTCTCCAACAACTGGTCTACAACCGTCACACTCACGTCAATTCCCTCACCTTTAAGCAATGCGGCAATCTCGTGGCGCTTGAGATTAGTCCACTTGACGGTTTCATCCATCGGTGAACCCGCTGTGTGCCGCTCCAAGACACGCAAAAATGCCGTGTCTAACCCAGCAATTGTCTCAAACGCTGATTTACGTCCACCTCCAGGTTGGCGAATCCGTTCCTGCTCGAGTGCCGTTGCCTCTTCCAGTTCCACCAACCCCAGCGCTAAGGTTTCGTGATGACATCCGAACAATCGACGGATGTATGCCTGCCCTCCGTACCCTAATTTCACCGCTTCAATTGCTGCGTAGCGACGACGATCCTTCTCAGACAGCGATTGATAGTATCGTTTCATTTGGGCTTCAATCAAAGCAGGGTAGGGTTGCATCGATTCACCTGTTCATCAGTCTGCTTCTCTAGTTTACAGAGTCAACTGAAACTATTACACCTTATTTAATCCACGATCCT
>NZ_RSCK01000250.1:0-1315 GCF_003991895.1 Chroococcidiopsis cubana SAG 39.79 | reverse complement strand
GGCGATCTCCAAGAAACAAAATACCTATGAGGCAGGTCGGATAAGAATATCCCATTTGGGCAAGAGGGGATTGCGTTGTAAACGCCGCTCAATCGGGCGCATCGCTTTTTTCGTCAAGGAAATACCTGTCTGATAGGTCTTGAGATTCAACTTCACAGTGGGGTGAAGACTTTTCCAGGTCATGCTCCGTGCCCACAGCAGCATAGTGAGCGCATCCGTTAGCTTGGCTCCATTCCAATGTCGTTCCAAAATCCCCCAACAGCGCTCGATGGGATTGTACTTGCTGTGATACGGCGGGTAGTAAAGCAGGTGAATCGGTTTACCTATCTGGTCAACAAACTCTACCATCCGCTTGAGAAACTGTGTACGAACACCGCTACTTTCAGAACCATTATCCACTTTGAGCTGAATGCGTTGAGTCTGCTGTTGCTGGTCAGGCGTGAGGTCATTCCACCACTCAAACAGCGTATCGACTATAAAATCGCTGGTTTTGGAGGAGCTACCAAAGCTCAGGTGCATTTGTCCGCTCTCCTCATCCACAATGCCACAGGGAATATACTGTTCACCCGTCCCAAAATCATGGTCACTGGCTTGGTTGTCTCCTCTTGTCTGACCCCCAACGAGCGAAATCACCAATGTTGACTGTGGCTTTGCAATCCATACTTAAGGCGTTTAACATTGCTGTCTGCTTGTCGGTCGTTGGCTTGGATGTTGTCGAAGATGGCATCTGTTTGGGGAATTTTTTTTGGGGTTTGGCTTTGACCACGGAACGCAAACGGTAGCCCATGCGATTCAAAATCAACGCCATTGTGCTGGGAGCTGGTACTTGTTCTTCCGGATAGTCCAAGGAGCGCAGTTGCTCAATGGCAGCGACAGATGTTAAGCGAGTGTAAGCAATTGCAGTCAGAAAGCATGGGTCTTGCTGTGCATGCATTTCGGCAATTTCTCGTAAACTGGCTGCTGCCTCTGGAAAACGTTCTTCCCAACTTTTGTTTCCGCCATAGGCAGCTTGGGCTCCGATACAAGTTATCCCTGTCCGCTTTTCTGCCAGTCCTAACTCCACACTATTCCTTCCCCACAACCAAATACCGTCTCAGTTAATCGAGCACTACCACCACAGTATTTCAAAGCCATTTCTGCTTGAAAACTGCGTCGGGAAGCTCCCACTAGTTTAGAGGCAGCTAGCCGGAGATCTTCAATTTGGGTACGATGCAGCGAATACTCAGGGATAAATGGCTCCAAGGCTTGGCTCCTACAAGGTTGAGCGCATAATTGCATCTTAGCTCAACTGGTATTCTGTTTGATAGAAACCGCC
>NZ_RSCK01000249.1:164-1317 GCF_003991895.1 Chroococcidiopsis cubana SAG 39.79 | reverse complement strand
AACGCAATCCCCTCTTGCCCAAATGGGATATTCTTATCCGACCTGCCTCATAGGTATTTTGTTTCTTGGAGATCGCCTAAGCTAATTGACTTGGCTGCCAAGCTGGCAGAGCTTTAGTAACATTGTGGTTGTACTTAACTAGGGCATCTGCTAGAGAAATCGCATTTGCCGCCGCTTTTGCGGTACTTGCTGCCGTATGGGGACGGGGAATAAAGGCAGCATCGCCAACTAGCGCCACCCGTCCAAAGGTCATTTGTGGCACTCCCAAATCCAAAATTGCTTGAACAAACGGCGCTTGGGTTGCGGCAACAAGTTTCTGAAATGGAGGAGCGAGTAAGGTATTGGCATAAAAACGCATCTCTTGCTCGACGGATGGTGCGATCGTTCCGGGTGGAATAGAATAATCTCGACGTTTGCCATCCTTGTCTGTCAAAATGCGAGGTAGTTCTGTTGTTTCATCGTAATTAACATACCAAACCCAGTTAAAACGGCGTTCTCCAGGCACTAAAGATTCGCGCTCGCCAGGAATTACATATTGAAGGATGTGAGAGTTTGGGAAATGATAAAATACAAATCGCTCTGTAAACAGAGCAGCCGCCTCTGATTCCAGTTCATTTTCATTGACTAATCCCCGATAGGCAACATATCCAGCATAACGATAATGAGCATCTGGTAGAAAGTGTTGCCGTACAGTCGAATTTGGACCATCTGCACCAATCAATAAATCTGCCGTATCATCAGTTCCATCCGCAAAGATTGCTGTAACCTGTTCGCCGTTTTGCTGAATATCAGTTAAGTATTTCCCGTAATGATAATGCTTCGAGGGAAAATGCCGACGCATAGAACCATAAAGCAGATTCCAAGAGGTCAGCATTTGACGCATCGGCATTGGTTGGTCAATATTGCCATCGGAGTTTAGATAATAACGTTCGTGCGCTACTACACCCAGCGATTGAGTAGAGATACCCGCGCGTTGGAATGCTTCAACAACATCGCTTTGCAGTACAACGCCACCACCGCGACTATCAAGATTGCGATCGGAGCGTTCGTAAATATCTACATCCCAACCAATAGAGCGCAGTATGATTCCGGTAAATAAACCGCCGAGCGATCCACCAATAACAATTGCCCGATTGCCTGTTGCTTTTATAGT
>NZ_RSCK01000249.1:0-154 GCF_003991895.1 Chroococcidiopsis cubana SAG 39.79 | reverse complement strand
GAGCGCAGTATGATTCCGGTAAATAAACCGCCGAGCGATCCACCAATAACAATTGCCCGATTGCCTGTTGCTTTTTTTTTCATTGAACCTCCTGTATCTTGTTATGCGACTTCTAGTTCATTCACCGCAGTTTGCAAAGCTGCTAAAAAAACAT
>NZ_RSCK01000248.1:0-1331 GCF_003991895.1 Chroococcidiopsis cubana SAG 39.79 | reverse complement strand
AGGCAGCTTGTAAAAATAACTTGAGCAACTAAGTTATTACTCTTGGATTGATTTGATAGTTCCAATCGCCATGAAATCGACTTTTGTGGATTGCAATTGATTCAAACTCTGGCTTTGTGACTTGAATACCAACGTCATAGCAGTTTTCATCAAGCATGGCTTTAATCTCTAAGCCGGACTGAGTCATCGTATGACCAATTAAATTTACCACCACTTGCCGACTCGTCAATGGTCTGCCTCGCCAATTAGTCGTGATGTGACAAAACATCCGGTGCTCAATCTGATTCCACTTGCTAGTACCTGGTGGAAAATGACAAACATGAATCGTCAAACCTGTTTCATCAGCAAGTTCCTGGAGTTTCAACTTCCAGAGCCGATTCCGATTGCCATTACTGCCACCACCATCAGCAGTAATTAGTAGATGCTTGCTACGAGGATAAAGCGATTTGCCCATTTCGTACCACCAATGCCGAATCGATTCAACTGCAAATTCAGCTGTATCATGGTCAATCCCGACACTGACAAAACCCTGGTTAAGTGATCGGTCATATACTCCATACGGAATTACTTTACCCAGTTTCGGGTTTACAAAATCGTGGATGTTTACTTCAGTCGGTTGTCGCTTGGGTTGCCACTCTTGACCTGTGTTCTTGTAATTGCCGACGAGTTCCTTTTTCTTGGTATCAACCGAAATTACTGGACGATGCCGCTGTTGGAATCTAGTCACGGTATTGGCGATGTGCTCAAACTGTTTGTCTCGGTCTGGATGAGTGCTACCTTCGGTAGTCTTGCGATTACTTTGTAAGCTATAGTTCATTGCTTGCAGCAGATTGTAGACCGTTTTGGGACATACCTGATGTCCTAGACGTTGCAATTCTTCTGCCAGCTTTGTTACGCTCTTGCACGTCCAACGTAGAGAAAATTGTGGGTCACCACGAGTGGTTGGTTCGACCAATGATTCGAGAGCTTCGAGTATGGTTGGGTCTATTTCTTCGACCAGCTTGCGCCCAGCACCTGATTGCCGAATTTGCACTGGGACAAGAGCTTTGCCTTTGTTGTTTTGCAACTCCCTCATCCCAGCCGCAATGGTATTACGGCTCAAACCAGTCGCCGCCGCAACTGCACTCACTCCACCGTAACCCAATGTAGTTGCTTCAATTGCTGCCCAAATTCTTCTTGTCCGCTCATTTAAGTACGGCAGAAAAGACTCATACTTATTTTGAATTTTCTTAATTACATCAGCATCGAACATAACCGTTTCAATCTCAATGCTGCTCTAAAATCATAACTTAGTCCTTTAAAAGTTGCTTAAGTTATTTTTACAAGCTGCC
>NZ_RSCK01000247.1:0-1363 GCF_003991895.1 Chroococcidiopsis cubana SAG 39.79 | reverse complement strand
CGAGACTTAAACAAAAACTTAAGGTTAAATGAGCTAAGATAGATACATAGCAATAGTTTTACATCAAAGGTAATTTCATGAAAGAAACGACGGTTGCAGCTATGCCCCCTTGCTTCGACCGATGGTGCCGTCGCTTCGATGATGTTTTTACACGCTCTGCGCAAAGAAGAGAGTTTAGGAACTATTTAGCTGGATTATTAGGGGAAAGTGAACGAAAAAATCTATCTCAAATCTCAGATAACGCAGTTGAGGTGACTTACCACAAATTACATCATTTTTTAACTGAGGCTCCGTGGTCAGCATCGGAGATAAATGAGCGTCGCCTACAGGTAATGGCGAGCTGTCGTCAAACAAAAATTACTTCTGGGTTTAGTTTAATAGTGGACGATTCGGGACATAGAAAAAGTGGCACATTAACATCGGGAGTAGGAAGACAATATATTGGAGAGATTGGCAAAACCGAGAATGGTATAGTCATTGTCACGACTCATCTTTATGATGGGGTGAAAAGTTTACCCTTAGACGTAGAACTTTATCAGCACGCCAGTTCTTTAACGCAAGGTAAAGATGACCCAGAATTTGTGAAAAAGCCGGATTTGGCGATGAACTTGATTGATAAATGTTTAAACAGAGGTCATCGACCCAAAATCGTCTTGATTGATTCAAGTTATGGAAATAATCGCCATTTTGTTCAACAGCTAGAATCAAAAAAATTAAAGTACATAGTAGGAGTAGCAAAGAATCGGCGGATTTTCTTACAATCAGACTGTGGAGAAGTCAAAGTAAAAGCGAGGTTAGATGAGGTCGCCAAGTCCTTAAAGCCAGAAGCTTTTACCGAACTCACTCTCGAATTAGACAAGCCGCGAACGGTTTGGGTAGCTACATTTTCAGCAGAAACAATTGGGTTAGAAGGAGAACGAGTTTTTGCCATCGTCATGAACACGTCAACCTTAAGCGAGAAAACCGAAGTCGATTATTTCATGACTAATGCTAGTCACTCTATAGCAACAGCCTCATGGTTTGTACAAACTTATTCTCAAAGAAACTGGGTAGAGGTTTTTTATCGAGAAGCTAAGGGTTGGCTCGGTTTAAGCGAATACCAGGTCAGAGATAAAAAGAGCCTTTATCGTCATTGGATATTAGTTTTTACTGCTTATACTTTTATCCTTTGGCATCAGTTAACAGGCGGATTTAGACGGCGATGGGCTAATAAAGAACTCAAAACTTTTGTTGATGCTCTAGAAGCATTTCGTACTGCTATATCTTATCGTTTTGTTCAATGGCTAAATCATAACAAGGACGTATTTGCTGCTTACAAGCAGAGTTTAGGCTTTATTTGGGCTTAGAACTTGTTTAAGTCCCG
>NZ_RSCK01000246.1:0-1367 GCF_003991895.1 Chroococcidiopsis cubana SAG 39.79 | reverse complement strand
CCAATCGAGAATATAAGTAGTAGAGGGAATCCACTGCCAAAATAGCCGCCACAAGAGACGGCGAACTTCAGGAACACTCAAGGGCAGCTCAGACCACGCTGGCGCTTGAATTCGTGTAGAGAGTCGTATTGAACTAGGGCTGCTTCTTTTTTAAAAAACTCTCGCGCTCCCGTAGCACGAGTCACTGTTAAAAAGGGCATGAGCAGCTAGGGCGAGGGTGATATGACGATACCACCCAGACCAAGAACGCACTTCATAATGGTCAAGCCCTACCTCACCTTTGGCGGTTTCAAAGCTAGTTTCGATTGTCCAGCGAGTTCCAAGCAACACATACCATTTCCTCTAAAGTTGTGCCGCTAGGAGCGAAAGCGACATAGTAAGCCATATCTATTTTATCCGCCAGAGAGCGTCGGACTAATAACCATCGTTCCCACTCGGGTGCATCAGGGAAGTTAAATCTAGCTTTTGCCCACTCATATTCACGAGGTCCTTTGGAGCCTTCACCACAACTATTACGTACCCTGCGGCTTCTGGGTGTCGCCACCAGTTCTTGCACTTTATGCATCTGAAAGCCTGACCAAATAGGCTCAGTTGTAGATACTGCCATCACGTAAGCTTGTTGCTGTTGTTCCAACCACAAGCGCAATCTTCTGTCGCTGCCATAAACTTCATCTGCCGTCACCCACGCGGCAGGCACTCCTGCATTGAATGCTCGCTCTAGCATTTGACGTGCTAATTGAGGCTTAGTGGCAAACTTCACCTCATCTGGTACTCCGACAGAGCGACAGCGTTGTGAGTCATCAGTCCAACTTTTAGGCAGGTATAGCTCTCGGTCGAGAAACGTGTACCCCTGTGGACTGGCATAGCTCAGAAATACCCCAATCTGACAGTTTTCCACTCGACCTGCTGTACCGCTATATTGGCGCTGCACCCCAACTGAGTGTTTTCCTTTCTTGACAAAACCAGTCTCATCTACAACTAAAACTGCTTGCTCGTGTCCCAAGTGTTCTACTACGTAAGCTCTGTGTTCGTCTCGTAATGCATCTGCGTCCCAAATAGCTCGACCCAATAAATTCTGAATCCCATAGGGAGTCTGATTGCCCACCTGTTCCGCCAGCTGCCATCCATTCTTGCGCTCGACTGGAGACAGCAAACCAATCATGTAATCTCTAGCTCGCACTCTAGCTTCACTACGGGCGAAATGAGGACCAATTACGTTCAACAACAGCATCAAATTCATTCACCCAGTTATTCACTTCATCAACTTGTACTTGTACCGATGGCACTCTAAAAGCTTGTTGAAACATCACAGCAATCGCAATCGCACTTCTATCCTATTCTAACAATTATCTACAACTGTAGTACTA
>NZ_RSCK01000245.1:0-1378 GCF_003991895.1 Chroococcidiopsis cubana SAG 39.79 | reverse complement strand
TGGGACTTTAAAACTTTCTAAGCCCAAAGATAGCCTGACTTGGCTTTGTGAGCGGCAAATACGTTGATGTGGGTCATCAGCCAGCGCAGGAAGCGAAATTCCACTGCGGTACGGAAAGCCTCCAAAGCTTCAGCAAAAGTATGTAATGGTTTAGTTGCCCATTGACGGCGGAATCCGCCAGTTAACTGATGCCAAAGGATAAAGGTGTAGGCACAGAAGATCAAAATCCAATGTCGTTTCAGACTTTTGGCATCACGTACCTGATACTCGCTGAAGCCTAACCAACCTTTGGCTTCACGGTAGAACACTTCTACCCAATTACGTTGTGAATAAGTTTGAACTATCCAAGTTGCACTGACTTGCTCATCTTGAGTATTGGTCAGGAAATAATCAACTTAAGTTGCTTGCTCCCAAGTTGGAGCATTCAATTGAATTGCCAGCCAACGTAAACCCTTCCAGTTTAGGTATATGTGCTTGAATCAGCGCCACCCAGACTGTACGTGGTCGTTCTAAATTTAATTGCACCTCACTGTAAGCTTCTGCTGGTAACGCCGTCGCTAATTCTTCGAGTGAATATTTATGCGGTTGCTGCGGTGTTGGCAATTGATAAGTGACAGAGCGGTTTTTTGCGATGGCTGCAATGTAGGTTAGGTTTCGCTGTTCTAGTTGTTTGATAAATGGTGTGTTGTTACCGTAACCTGCATCAATCAATGTCACTCGTGGTCTGTGACTCCGTTGTAAACAAGAGTCAATTAATTGCAGCGCTAAGTCCGGTTTCTTGACAAACTGTGGGTCGGTTTTCCCTTGTGGTAGCGAACTGGCGTGTTGATACAGCGCTACATCTAATGGCAGTTTCCGTACCCCGTCATAGTAGTACGTCGTTAATAGCACCACTCCGTTGTCTGTCTTGCCAATTTCACCGATATATTGCCTTCCCACTCCATCCGTTGCGTCTCCACTTTTACGATGTCCAGAATCATCCACAATCAGGGTAAACCCTGGCTGCAATTTTGTTTGACGACACTGTTGCATCACTTCTAGCCGTCGATTATTCAGCACCATGTCATTCCAAGGCGCATCATTCAAAAAGTGTCGCAAGCTGTTGTACGAGCCTTCTACAGTGTTACTAGCAATTTGAGTTAGGTTCTTCCCGCTCACTTTCACCCAAACACTCCCCCAAGATAAATGCGAAATTCTTGACGTTGGATAGCCCTTGAGAAAACATCATCAAACCGACGACACCAATTCTCAAAACACGGGGGCATCGCTGCTGGAACTTGATGTTTCATTCTTACGTTGCTCCTGTCGAGACTGACGTAAATCTGAGTCGTGGTTTGTATTCTACCCTGATTTCACGCTCTTTCTTTACAAAGTCCCA
>NZ_RSCK01000244.1:0-1425 GCF_003991895.1 Chroococcidiopsis cubana SAG 39.79 | reverse complement strand
TAACCGTTTCAATCTCAATGCTGCTCTAAAATCATAACTTAGTCCTTTAAAAGTTGCTTAAGTTATTTTTACAAGCTGCCGAAGCTCAGCAAGAGTTTGCCAAAGTCGGATTTCGACCTGTAGACGAGACAGTAGCTCAAACCAAGGAAAATACTGACAAATATCCCAAAGTGCAAAATCTCGGCTCGGTAAAAGACTTTGGGGGATGGAACGCAGTCCAAGCTAAATTCTTTGAGGATGGGGCAGTTTTCGACCAAATTCAAGCCAAAATCAAACGGTAATTTGTCATTAGTCATTGGTCATTGGTCATTTATTTAATCAGGTGAGAGGCGATCTTGCATCTTGGAAAAGTTTTGACTTTTGACTTTTGGCTTTTAACTTTTGACCTTATACTCCATAAAAATTCTCTCCTCTATTTGTGCTTGAACGCTAAAACCTTCACGCTCATAAAGCCTACGTGCTGGATTTACAGCTAAAACTCTTAGCCGTAAGGGAGCATTAAGTGCTTTTGCCTGGGCAATTAGCTGACGAATGAGAAATGTGCCGATGCCGCGACGCTGGAAATCGGGAAGCAAATACAGTTTTGTTAATGGGACTTTGAAAGTTTTTAGCTCTAAAAGAGGCTGAAATCCATGCATGGCAAGGACAATACATCGATAAGGTAAAACTGGCTGAAACTTAAGCATGGTAAGGAAACATTACCAATCGATGTAAAACTAGCTCTGGCTCTGCTTTTGAAGCTATTCTATTACCAGTTTTCTTCAAAGTCCCATTAATTGCAAGTGGCTGGAATGACGCTCTACCGCCAAACATCCCACGTCTCGACCGTCAAGCTGAATAATCTGATGCGTTGACAAATCAATTGAATTGTATGTCCGCACGCGCTGCTCGTCATCAACCCAACTTCCCCAAGTTTGCTCGACGTAGGTTTGCATTGCCGCTTTTGTTACCTGATGGATGAACTCAAAGTCAACGTTTGAGGTGGGGCGAAGACCGATTTGCATAGATTGTAGATATTTCCTGACAAACCCATGAATATATCTATATATTAAATACGATATTTTGATAGATAAATCGTAGATATGGGGAGGTATTTTGTGGCAAGCTCCTAACTAGCAGATTTAAATACGGTATGTCGCTAAAGTTAGCGTAACTTAAATAATTCAAAAAAGGAAAATCTCTATGAGACTGAGATTGATGGGAACATTGAGGAAGCTTAAGTTCCTCAACTCAAAAATTGTCTTTGTTGCCATATTACTTGCTTGCTTAATTGCAATGCCTCTATTGCCAACGATCGCATCTAGTCCTAGTTTGCGTATCCAATTTGTCTCGCCAGCCTGGGTTAGTACTAATACTACAGTTGTAGATAGCTGAGCGATTGGGAAAGGCGACGTTTGTAATGATAAAACTTAGCAATCGCTTGAT
>NZ_RSCK01000243.1:0-1480 GCF_003991895.1 Chroococcidiopsis cubana SAG 39.79 | reverse complement strand
CAACCTGTAAATAATCCGTTGATTAGGCAGCCAGAGCGGGGAACCACAACTGCTGCCACTGACCGTTTAGTTCAGCCACTTTGAGTAAACTTAAGGCTCTACTACCATTAGGTCGCCAGCTCATACCCTTGTTCTTCTGCCGCTGCCCAACTGTTAAATCTACTGCCTTCTCCATTCGTCCACTGCCGATAGTTTTACCAGCTCTTCTGCGGCACTCGTAGTTAATAATTTCGAGTTGATGTTTTTCCAAATATCCAATTAATTCACCCCATTTATCCAAATTTTTAGCATTAATCTGGTGCTTCAAGTACTCTAGGGCAACGGTGGTTTTACCCTGCCTTAAATGTGAGAGTAGAAATTTTAAGTGCTGGACTTTTTCCAGCTTATTGACAGCAATCATTGACATCAATTCTCGGAGTTTCTTGCTCAGATGATACCAATCTAAAACCACGGTAACTGCTACACCAAAAATGCTGAGAAGCCGATGACGAATAGTTCTAGCTCCATCAGTAATCGCTACTAAATTTAATGGAAAAGTTTTTCTCCCATATTCTTGTATGACTTTAGCTTTAACTACACTGGCTAAGGTGAGTAAATCTTTACCTTTTGCATCAATAGGCGCAGCTATGTATTCAAACTCCCCAGTTGCTTTTTGTAATAATACAATATCTGTTATGATGGCTGGAGTTTTAGTGACAAGCTCACTCAAGCTCTCACCTTCCCTGACGAGCTGGTTTCTGGCTTGTCTTTGCTCTTTCTGCCCTTTTACTTGAATGCCATCCTCAAATAAAAGAATTTCTTTTGATTCTGGCTGGTAAATATTTACTGTGGGATTTACTTTCACTACATCTTGGTTACTTTTAGCCAGAGTTATTCTTGTACTTTCATAAATTTCTTGGCTAAATTCTAGAGCTTTGTTACTTACTATTTGTCCTATCTTTTGGTCACTTAATAGTCTCTCTCCACTAACTCTTTCTACTAAACTAGCTACTTCTTCATAACTGAGGCGATTACTGTAGTAACCACAAAACTCCTGCAATCTTGAACTCATATAGCCTGATTGCAATTGATTTGTTAGAGCTAAGTAGTTGGTTCCTCGTCCATCAAATTGGTATTTCTGTAAACCGAATACAAACTTTCCATGTATTGTCTTAATCCATACTAGTCGTGTGCCGTTACAATTAAATTTCTGTTTTTTTTATCTCTTGCGTGAACTGGGTTTGAGCCCCAGTTAACAAGCTTGCTTCTATTTCGGGTAGTGCCTGCTGTTTCCAGTTTTCAACTGCTCCCTCGATCTCATGCAAACTTTGACCCCCTAAATCTATCTCGTGTGGCGCTAGATGGCTCAAAATATTCCCGGCTTCATCTCGAATCACTATTTCCACTCTTGCTCTCATACTTTGCTCCTTTTGACGCTCGTTCCCACCCATCTCTGGTCGTTCTCCTAGTCTAGTGGCATCAACGGATAATTTACAGGTGG
>NZ_RSCK01000242.1:0-1482 GCF_003991895.1 Chroococcidiopsis cubana SAG 39.79 | reverse complement strand
CTGGAGTTTAGACTAACCAATAACAAAATGACTCAGCAGTACTGAGTTAACAAGCTACCCAGCTAAAAATATAAAAACTCAAAGGTCAAGCTGACTTTGCTGGTGACTTTTGGCGCTGGGGAGTAGTCTTTTTAACTGTAGGATAGCGAATTCTACGCAGTCGTGGTTTGCCAGTAGCCCAAGCCTGGAGACTTTCCACGGGGTTTGGGTACAACAGCAGGTGTACCAATCACCCCTAAAACCCCGCCCATAGCCTGAGCGACCCGTCCTGGGGTGAGTTTAGCCTGAGGCTGTTGCCAAGGTAAAGGGTTGTCAGTCACGATATCACGAGCTAACCAAAGTTGCCAGGTCATCAGTGGTAATAAGTCACTCCAAGACTCGCACTGTTGTGGGGTATTTAGCTTGGGAACAGTCCAATGTAAGCGTTGCGAGGCAAAACGATACCAATGGTCAACAGCAAAACGCCGCAGGTACAGTTGCCAAAATTGAGACAATTGAGGCATGGAGAGTCCGAGCCACACAAGCCATAAAGGTTTAGCTGGATTGGCTGCATCTTCATTCAATCGTTGTACTTGAATCAAGTGCATTTTGATCTTGGCAGATTGTTGAAAGTGAAGATTCAGCCACAAACGCAACCGTAGCCACCCCAACTTTGGATCTTTGACCTCTACGAAGGAGTCGGCTTTCCACCAAGTTTCGCTATCGTTCAGCTTAAATTTAGCGCCGTGAATCCGAGGACGACCCACCCCTGTATAAGCTCTTGGCTCACCATAAAGTAGACGGTTTGAGCGCAAACGGAACAATTTATCGGCGGCTATATCTGCTGTTTGTTTGACGAAGCTGGCACAACCGTACTCTGCATCCCACAATGATAATGGGCGTGTTGGCAGTTTTTCACACACTTGTTTTAATTGGGAAGCCGCTTTTTCAATTGGGTTAGTAAAGCTGGTAATGCGTTCATGTAATAGGGGTAATGCCCAACTTCCTTCTACTTCTGGAATCCAAGCTATAGTACTATACCCTTGTCCTAAGGTAACTGGTTTTGAACCAGACATTGCTTGTGCTTGATGTTCGTAGGTACGTTCTTTGAGGGTGACAGCTTCTAGTCTTGACCAAGCCGTGTGATCTCCTGCTAAAACAATTTGCTGTGTGTGCGGAATTTGTTTGATGTAAGACTCCATCAACTTTTCTGGCGCTGGCTTGCTGTCTGATAAACATTCATAAATACTAGACCACTTGCGTCGAAATACTGGAGACAGCGATAATTCCACAAATGATTTCACTCCCCGTGTGATTAGCACCGCATCCATCAAGTCAAATAGGGCATCTCTACCGTTGCCCAGGATGGTGTATACACCTTGCCGAAATTGTTTAAGCTGATCGATAGTTGTCATGGTCAAGCTGGGTTTTTTCTCTAAATCTCAGCATTGACCAAAAAGTGGTCACTTCAACAGGATTGACCGCTTTTTTCTTGATTTAGTC
>NZ_RSCK01000241.1:0-1508 GCF_003991895.1 Chroococcidiopsis cubana SAG 39.79 | reverse complement strand
GTATGCCTTCATTTTTATCTGGGCAGAATACACAACATTACTATTAATCGTACCTCAGTAGACTAGGAATTGCTCTATATCAAGCTTTTGTTAGAAATTGTCAAACAGGAGCCTCAAGACTTCGAATTTGAATTTGGTCGATGGACGGGAGAACGATTAGCGACATACTTAGCAGAACAAACTGGAATTCACTTAAGTGGTTCTCAAGTCAGGAGGATACTGAAGCGAAAAAAGTATAGCTACATCTGGGCAAAGTATAGCTTGGAAGACAAGCAGAATCCTGCTTTAAGAGCAGAATTTAAACAAAAGTTTCAAAAATATTTAAGTTTCAGCAAAGAAAACCCAGAGCGTTTGCAGGTGTGGTTTTGGGATGAAACTGGATTTAGTCTTCGAGTCATAAGACGTAAAACATGGGGTAAAAAAGGAAAAAGAAAAAAGGTAACAGGACAACGCAGACGGGGACGGGTTAATGTCATGGGCGGTCTCCGAGAGCAAGACCATAAACGGCTGTGCTTTTTCATTAAAAAAGGGGATGCTGATACTTTTTACAAACAGTTACAACAGTTAAACGAGTTAGTGAAACAGGAATGGGTAGTGAATGGTAATCAAGCTGAAGAATTCCAGGACATCGAACCAAAAATCCTCATAATTCTAGACAACGCTAGTTACCACAAACGGTTAGATCTCAGAGAGAAGATAACTAAGGAATTGCCCAACATAATTCTGGAATTCTTACCAACATATAGTCCTGACATGAATCTAATTGAATTAGTCTGGCATTCGTGTAAAGAATTTATTGCTCATAGATTGTTTCAATCGGTAGAAGAACTAGAAGCTCTGTTAGAAAGACCCTTGAATCAAGGAGAGCTTATTATTAAGTGGCAGCGTAAAATCAAAAATAAAGGCAATGGTGTTATTGCAGCTTAAATGCACATTAGCTTATCTTCGGTAAGTAGGAAGACACTAATCATTACACGGCAGGCTTCGGGTCATGTCGCAGCATATATAGGTTTGGTCGAGTGGAGATTAAAGCCTGCCGTGTAATTATTCCAGTCCAGATACTTATCTCTTGTCGTACCGCAACAGTATCGGAGATGATGACGGAAAGAGGATTAGAAGTTGACCATACAACTATATATGGATGGGTGCTTTCCTTCTGCTCCAGAACCGGAAAAACGGTGCCGTCCGCACTTGAAGCCAACTAACGATTCGTGACGAGTGGATGAGACTTACATCAACGTGAAAGGCAGGTGGAAGTATCTGTATCGGGCAGTCGATGCGGCTGGTAATACAATTAATTTTATGTTGAGTGCGCGCGTGAGATAGACGAGCAGCCAAACGTTGCTTGCGTAAAGCTTCAAAGGCAACCCACATTCAACCTCCTCGTGTAACTAATGTCGATAAAAATGCTGCTTATCCACCATTGATTGAATATTTACTAACCAGAGCATAGAATAGTGAACAGTTTTAGGTTGCGGCGTAAGCAACATGTTTCTCACGAAAAAAGT
>NZ_RSCK01000240.1:0-1631 GCF_003991895.1 Chroococcidiopsis cubana SAG 39.79 | reverse complement strand
GCTTGTTGAAACATCACAGCAATCGCAATCGCACTTCTATCCTATTCTAACAATTATCTACAACTGTAGTACTAGATGCAGTCTATTGGATCGCGTAGCACTCATCCAAGATTTAGAAGATCTTTTGGGAAGAAAAGTAGATGTGGCAACCGATCGAGGACTGCGGCAATGCTTGCGCGATCGCATTCTCAACGAGGCGTTGCTTTTGTGAGAGACGATCGACGATCGCATCCCTACTTTACTAAAGGGCGATCGCGCTATTGTAAAATCGCTTTTCTAAAGTTATAGTTCAGACGAATTATGGTTGCTCGTCCTTTTGGTACTGCTGCAAAAGAGACTGAATCAATTCTGGTGAAACTCGAAATGTGGTTTGTTGCAACCGCTCAATAGCAGTAGAAAAATCAATTCTTCTTTTCTCTGCCGCAGAACCAAGAATACCCAGCAAGCCAACAATCTCTAGCTCGAACTGGGTTGCTATGCGTCTTGCTGCCAAATCATCTAATAAAATCAAATCTGCTTTCAGTTGAAGGGCTAAGGTAATGGCTTCCTGCTCTCCCAAGTCTAACTGATTCAAGGCTGCATCAATTTCACCTGTAATGGCTTGCATCTCTAGCCAATCTGGAGGCTGTGCTATCCATTCTCGAACAACTAGGGGTGCAGCAGGTGCTAATAACTCATCGCGTACTCTTGGAGGAATAATTACTCGATTAAACAACTGCGGTAAAACTTCAATTTCTTCAATCAGTAGTAAATAGCACAGAGGCGAGGTATCCGAAACAACAATCATTACCGTTTTAGCTGCCCCTCTTGCTCTAGCCTCCGCATGGTTTGTATATCTTGTTCAAAGTCAGCTTCATCGTAATGTAGGTATACGCCCTTTTCTTTGAGAAACGCATCGACTTCTAAACGAGTAGACATCCCCAGCAATTCTCGCACTTTTCCAGCACTAATAGAGCCTTCTTGATAAGCCGCGATCGCCAGCATTTCTAGTAATTTCCGTTCTAAATTGCCCCATTTTGCTTCTAAAGAATGGGCGACATCATCCGGTAAAGCAATGTGAATTTGCATAAGTTTCTAGTGTAACGATCGTCTCAATATTGTATTGCGTTAGCTAGGAAACTGTATTGCTCTCATACATTTCACAAGCGATCGCACCCCAACTTTACCAACAGGCGGATCGCCAGCTACAACTTACTCACCAAACGACTATTTGGAGGTTTTCAACCTGTTGAAAATGGGCATCGCGTGTAACCAGTGTCAAACTATGCTGAAGCGCAAGTGCTGCAATCCAGATATCATTTTCAGGTAACGGTCTGCCTTTAAGACGCAATTTATTCTTAACTTCTCCGTAGTAACGAGCGGTTTGTGTATTACATCCAAGTACAGTAGTATTGGCTACCAACTCATCAATACGTGCTAAATTTTCGTTTGAGCGGCTCGATCGTCTTGCACCATAATACAGCTCACCAATGGCAATACTCGAAATAAAGACTTCATTTGCTCGTGCAAGATTGCTTTTGACTACTGCTTCATCTGCAAAAAGCGCAATAATGATAGAGCATTTTCTAGTCTACTGAGGTACAATAACAGCAATGAGTAAACCAGCCACGTAGATCTTCAACAGAGACTTG
>NZ_RSCK01000239.1:0-1645 GCF_003991895.1 Chroococcidiopsis cubana SAG 39.79 | reverse complement strand
CGATTTGGTACTTCATTCATGGCTACAATGCAGAGTTAGACAGGATTTGAGCTTCACCACTACTTCCATATCACTACCCCCAATTTTTTAACTTTACGGTTGAGCCGTGGTAACGACTTATTTTAAGTCAATTCATGCTTGCATTCGCGCCTCCGATCTATCACACATTAACCCAACTGGGCGCGATGCCATAACGCTTTTCGATCCCAACAAGATATTCCAACTCGGCTGGAGTGAGAACGATGGGGCGCTCTAGCATCGACAAAATTTCTCTTTCACACGGATCGAGATGGCACGAGCGCAAAAGAGCAATGCGATTGCTTATTTCTACAAGCTGCGGCTCTCGTTCTAGAGGTAAGGAAGTCAACTGTTGGGGTTTCAAGCTATAATCCTGCATTGTTACCATTTGCGCGTCATCCAGCCCTACTTCGACATTATCTTGCGTCACCCCTTCAAATCGCGCGTTCTCAAATTCACGCTTGTTAAAGGGGAAGCTTCGCAATGCGATTTATCCACTCTGCCGCACTAGACGCTGCCCAAATCAACAGCAATTCCTCGATCGCCACTTCAATCGGTAGCTTTCTGGAGACAATAATCACTCCAGAGCTTTGATTGCCAGTCATAAACTGGGCAAACTCTAACGGCATCGTTCGGCGATCGTGGCTGACCAGAATCCGCTGCTGTTGCGCTGCCATTGCTAGGACTTCCGGATCTTTCACACCTTCCAACCCAGCTGCAAAGGCAGTTTGGAAATCAATTGTTGGTTCTCGTCGTAAAACACCTGTGACAATTGCCTGATTCAAATCGGCATCTGCTTGGTAGCGAATCATCACAATTGTGCCTACTGTCTTGCCGCCTTAGCTGCCATCAGTTTGTCGTACAAGGCAGGAGCAGCAGTTTGTAGAGGTTGAGGCATGACATCGAATGCCGCTTCTTCGGCTGCCAGATATGCATCGATTTGGGCGCGATTCGCCAGATAAAAGGCAATCGCTCCATAAACCTGTTCCAGAGTTAGCAATGGAAAAGACTGAACGATACTTTCCGGCGATACTCCTTTTTGGAAAGCATAAACTACTGAGTCTAGAGAAATCCGAGTCCCTTCAATCCAATAAGCATCGTTGCGATACTCTACATAAGATTTAGATACGACATCTGGCATAGATTTACTCCAACTAACTGGAATCAATCCATAGAAGCCTATGGATGTCGGCAGACCCACCGAGCGTGAATTTACCTCAGATGTATATATTAGCTTACCGAAGCAGGAGATAAGAAACTAACCAAAGTGGTAACAGAATTATCGCTCGCCTCATTTGACTTCTCTACTATGAGCTGCCTTTTTTCGTCAACTTCTCCAACTGCTGCCTGATGCGATCCGGCATGGGGACAGCTTCTACTTCCACTTGTTTAGCCTGGGGCAGTCCAGGAAAGGGAGCGTAATAAATTCGTATGCTCTGTGCTACATTGAAGCCTATTTTTCAAGAACGAGCATTTTATTAAGAATGAATCTATTTAAAACCCTGATTTTTCGTCTATCATTCTCATTAACTTTAAACCTTCAAGTGGGTAGTCCTAAAGAGGACAGGATGAGTTAACTGGGAGAGAAGCATTGTAGTAATGGATGAAATTCCAAATCGCGCCAACG
>NZ_RSCK01000238.1:0-2077 GCF_003991895.1 Chroococcidiopsis cubana SAG 39.79 | reverse complement strand
AGTGGCTGAACTAAACGGTCAGTGGCAGCAGTTGTGGTTCCCCGCTCTGGCTGCCTAATCAACGGATTATTTACAGGTTGAAAAAATCTGGACCGCGGAAATCCCGATTCATCGCTTGATTGCGGCTGTAGTAGACGAACATATTACCGCCTGCGAAAAAGTTCGATCGCTCGGCTAGTGCCGACAGCGCCGAATCAATCAGAACGTTCACCGCAATCCGGTGGCGGTTAGTCTCCAATGGTTCTCCATCATCAAAAACGAGATCGCTGGGGGGTTCTGGCGCTGACCACTCTTGTACGTACTTTTCCTGCCCGATTGCGGTTTCATGGGACATGGCGGCTGAAGGCAATCTGCCTCATTGAGGTGAGTGACTAAAACCGAGTCGATCGACTTATGAGTTGGTTCAACTTATGGTTTCAATTCAGTATATCACCCCTTTTATATAAAATAAGATGTTATAATTATCTTTTATCCGACTATACTACGACTAAATTCAGAATAGCGCAAGTGTACTATCAAGTTAACTGTGGCTGACACCAGATCTTTGCCACAGTGTCAGCGAGTGCGATCGCCATCTGCTTTGCTTCTTTGCTCCTGTAGAGCCAAGCCTAGTATTGCTGCTGTAGAAAACGTTTGTCAGATTGGACTTTTAAGTGCCAGTTTTTTCAGAAAATAAAGGAGTAAAACTGCTGAAAATACCATACGATAAGGATTGTAGAAGATAAGATCGATTTGGTTCGAGATCCGAAAGCCTGCGCGCATTCCAGATACACTTGGGTAGGTGTAACTGTAACCATAAGATGGGCGTTGCACAATAGCCGAATGGTTTAGCTTGGCACAGGGACATTTCTATACTTTAGGTAATGCAGCAACAATTTAAGAGATAATCGCAGCACATCTTCTGATTTGGAATAACAAAAGGTTTTTCTATGTAGTCGGGCTAAGTAATGCCTTAGTCTACTGTTTTCCCCCTCTACTCTTGTCATGTAAGTTTTTTTAACAATGTGGTCGGCATCTTCAATAAAAATTGGCTAAACACAATAGCCATCAGTCACATAGAAGAAGCAATGCCAACACTTAATAATGTTCCACAATGGCGCGAAAGTTTTGGCACTTCTGTCTCCTAAAACCCAAGCTATAATTCCGGCACTTGCCTTATTCACTGCTGTCCACAGCCAGATCTTGTTTTTTTTACCCACAAAAGTTTCGAGTTCGTCTACTTGGGTAACTTCAGGGATTTCTGATGATTCTGGCGCCTTGGGTAAAGCTGCTCCTGCCTGTTTAACCCAATTAATCACAGTGTTGTGGTTAACACCAGTGACCCTTTCGATAGCGCGAAAGCCCATACCGTTGACGTAGAGCGTTAGGCAATGCTCTTTCGTTGAGGTTCGATATCCTAGAGTGTCATAAATCTCTAGCAATTGACGACCACAGGCACAACATATATAGCATTGTTTGCCACGGCGATGCCCGTTTTTACTGATTTTAGTGGATGCACAATGAATACATTTCATTCTTCTATTATGCAACGCCATAAGATGAGCAACCCTGAAACCATAAATTGAGCAACAAAAAGTGTTACTTAAAGGATAAAGTCACCGAAATTCAAGCATAAAATGACCGCAGTCCAAAACTTAAGCTGGAAAAGGAATTGAGAGATTTAAATGCGATCGCTCTCTGAGTATTGCAACGGGAGAATAAGCATTTCAGCTTAATTGGGGCGGTCACTTTATCCTTTAAGAGTGGTCATCTTATCCTTTAAGTAACAAAAAGCGCTTATTGCTGATTCTGTCGTGAAGTGATCGTTTTGTTGCTGTTGGTTTTGTAACCAGAATATGAGCAGAAGTTCAAAACTACAAGTATAAAGTGAGCAAACATAATTAGCTGTATCAAACAGCTACACCGATTACTCTACCTGCTTCTCACAAACCCGCTCCTCTTCACTAGTACATTTGTTTCATGGAGGCTAAAAATAGCTTCAGTGCTTATGGAAAGTGGGTAGTGATACGGAAGTAGTGGTGAGGTAGAACCCTTGCTCCGTCAGCATCCTGTATAATATTAGCTAATGCGAACAATC
>NZ_RSCK01000237.1:0-2229 GCF_003991895.1 Chroococcidiopsis cubana SAG 39.79 | reverse complement strand
GCCCCACGAGATGCGCAACGAGATTCAGATTATTACGGCAGCTCTGGGTTTCAGGTTGCGGAGCCAATTCAGCACGGCTGAGGAAATTCCAAATAGTCGAACCTGCCAATGAGCTACTGCATCAGCAGTTGCATTTCTATTCCAGCGTTCTGCCCAAGTTAAACGACGGTGTGCTCGTTGGTTTCGCGTGATACATTGCGGTTTTGGTTGTGCGACCGATGTGTTTGCAGCAATGGATTCAATCACGATCTGTTGCTGTCGCAGTTGATGGGACAGCTCCCGTCGCAATCGAGTCGTTGGAAAGTCTAACCACAGTACAGTCCCAGTTGGTTGAGCTGTCAAATGAGTCACTTGAATCGATGGGGTTTGGGCAATGCTCACAGCAGATGGTTCATCAGCTCGACTGGCTAACTTTTTGCGAATCACGGTAATTCGCCGTCCCCCAGTTCCTTTTGAGCCATCAGCTAAACATTGACTCTTGAGTGGGCACTGCTGACAGGTACGTGGATTGATGCCAAACAAAATCAACAGGTCCCCTATTCGATTTTGCCGCACTTCTCGGCGATACATGGAGTTTCCAGCAGGGCATTGCAGTGTCCGTTCATCTAGAAGCGTGAAATCAGAACCCGAAAATTTGCCTTGGCTTCTTGCCCATCCACCTGCCACCTGCATTGGACCGTAATTCACGGAGTCTACGGCTGGACACGGGGTATGCACCTGAGACAGCACCAATGGCTCGTCAACAGAAACAGGATTTTCAGGTAGAGTGGTTTTCTCACCCTCTAACCCAACCCAAATCGTTTGCCGCAACGGTTGAAGTTGATTGGCAAAGCCTGCCCATAACCGCCAATTCCACACCCACTGGCTCAAAATCTGCCAAAACTCCTGTCCATAGGGATGCCAGCTGCACCACCGGTCACAGTCCTGCTCCACATCTTCATCGCCCAAAAGCTTCTCGAACCCGCCGCGACCGTAATAGAGACTGAGGATATCACAACCTGTTAAACCCGTTTGAGCATGAGAGGTGATAAACAGTTCGTAGATAAAGTCGCCAATCCGTTTTCCGACTCGATACTTTCGCTTGGGGTCATAGGGGGTGCGAACCACAATCAATCGTAACGGTTGGCTATAGCCAGCCCAACTATCATCGACAAAGCCCAAGTCAAAAACTTCACGCACTTGATGGGACTCCGGATGCGACCACAACTGGGCAGGGGTTTCTTGCAACCGAGTAGAAATTGCCAAGTGCTTCAGGAGTTGGTAATCTCGACAGCGCAAGATATACCCAAGTTGGTGCTGTTGGATTTGATTGACGAACTGGGGTGTGCCATAATACCCATCAAGCCGCACAATTGCACTACTGCCAGTTAACTTGTGATGTTGCAGGTAGCGCCCAATGATGCCACAGGCTCGTTGTAGATCTGGTCCAGGAGTGCCGTTTCCAGGTGCTCCAAAAGTGCCGAGCCATTCACTGGTGTGAGCTTGTGCCACAGTGCTACGGGTGCGAGTTACCTCACCTCGGTCACGCCCCAAATAGCCTTTAGCAGTAGCAGCTTGACTGCGACGGCGGGCTTTAGGATAGGACTGAGCGCTGACCAAAGATCGTTGCCGTGCTGCGCATAGGCGTGCCATCGACATCGAATATCCAGAAATGGTTACCAGCACGGTCTACCAATCCACCGTTCTGGGTTCGGTTGAAACCATGCTCCAACAGATCCGATTCAAACAACGTCCGCAGGTGTTCTAACGCCGTCGGCTCAATATCACCCAGAAATCGGCTTAAAGTAGATGCCACTGGGCATTGCTGACGCTGCCACACAGACATCACTACCGATTGCACACTTGTTAGCTGTTCAAAGAAGTTTTGCAGGGTTTCAACTCCACTGACCGCGTAGGCAAGGAGCAACAAAACAAAGTCACATACTTCATACTGTCCCATCCGTCCTCGATTCACTCTCACCTGAGTCTGTAAGCGCTCCAGTAACCCAGTCGTCCGCCAATATTCCCCTAACAACAAAACCTCTCCTAACCAAGTTGGCGCGACGGGATTGGCTTGCCCATCCGTCCTTAGTTCAATCCCTGCTACAGTAGTGCCAATCGTTATTTCTGACATTGTGATTTGCCCCAATTCCAAAGGCTAACGATGTCATTTTCTACTACATACTGTTAGCTCCCTTATCGGCACGGCTCTCAGCTTTACAATTCCAAGCTCATTGCGCATCTCGTGGG
>NZ_RSCK01000236.1:0-2239 GCF_003991895.1 Chroococcidiopsis cubana SAG 39.79 | reverse complement strand
AGCTGTTTGGTACTTCATTCATGGCTACAACACAGAGCTAGACAGGATTTGAGCCTCACCACTACTTCCGTATCACTACCCAACCGACAATTTTTCGCGACTTACGATCGATTGCTAGCCAAATATAAACTTCGTTCTTCTTGCAATCAACGAATGACCACATCTCGTCACATTCAATCAGCAATTTACCTAGTGTTTTGGCTAAAGCCTCGACCTGGCGCGGGGTTTGAGCTAGCTTTTGATTGACATAATCTTGTAACCAAGACCAACTTACTTGAGCCACTCTAGCAATTCCTCGCAATGATATCCTCTCAAGTAAGAGTCGATCAATCAGTTGTTTCGTTTCTTTTAAAACAGTAGTTTTAGTAGCACCGATAACAAATTGACGACTACAGATTTTACACTGATATTTGGGCTTGCCATTGTGAGTTGAACCATTTTTAATTGCATGCTCAGAGTTACAGGTAGGACAGACTCGTTTTAAAGGTTCTTCACATATTTTTGGAGATGGTTCTATCGACTCTCGTGTTAATCTCGACAGTAGTAATATGAATGAATAAAGTAAGAATGCTAAAATTGTTGTCATCAAAAATGCTAATTCGTGGGCAATTATCTGGGGATTGTTCGCATTAGCTAATATTATACAGGATGCTGACGGAGCAAGGGTTCTACCTCACCACTACTTCCGTATCACTACCAGAACTTTTAAGATCGATTGAGGTATTGTTATAAGTTGATTAATCAAAACAACTGCTGGAAATTGGTAAAACAGATTTAACTCATCAGGAGGATGCCATTCGATGACCGCTCGTCCATACGATGTCGTGCTTTACGGAGCTAGTGGTTTTACTGGAAAGCAAACAGTGCAATACTTTGCCCAGCATGTAACTCCAAGCGAAGTACGTTGGGCGATCGCAGGTCGTAACCGTGACAAACTCGAACAAGTAAAGGCGCAAGTTGGTGTCAATGTCGATGTATTAGTTGCAGACAGCCAAGATGAAACTGCCATAGATAACATCGTGTCCCAGACGCGGGTACTGCTGAATACGGCAGGACCATTCGCTCTCTATGGCAATAAAATTGTTGATGCCTGCGTGCGCTTCAAAACTCACTACGTTGACATTACCGGCGAGACTCCTTGGGTGAAAGAACTCTGCGATCGCTACCACGACAGAGCCGCAGCCGATGGAACTCGCATTATTCCCTGCTGTGGGTTTGATTCCGTGCCTTCGGATCTGGGGACTTACCTGATCGTCCGCTACATCCAACGAGAACTAGGAACATCCTGCCGAGCGGTGAAAGCTTACTATCAAGCTATGGGCGGATTCAACGGTGGGACTCTAGCTTCTGCTTTTAACATTTACAATTCCACTCAGGTAAGTCAGGTAAGCAATCCTTTCCTACTCAATCCAACAAGCGATCGCTCGCCAGAAGAAATAGAACGCAATCGAGATCCAGAATTCCCGCAATACGATCCCGATCTTGATACGTGGGTAGCGCCATTTTTCATGGGTGCGGTTAATACTCGCGTGGTACGCCGTAGTAGTGCATTATATAGTCAGTGGCAGGAGCCATACGGCGTTGACTTTACCTACCAAGAATATCTGAAGTTCGACCCCCCGATAGGGTGGCTACCAGCAGTTGGGATTACAGCAGCAACGGCTCTATTTATAGGGGCAATCCAGCAACCGCCAATCCGTAGCCTGCTGCAACCCCTTTTACCCCAACCGGGTAGCGGACCATCGGAGAAAACAATGAACGAGGGATGGTTTCGTTGCGAACTTTTAGGATTGACGAGCGACGGACGCAAGGTATGGGGACTGATTTGCGATCGCGGCGATCCTGGCAACCGCGCTACAGTGAAATTTTTGTGCGAGTCAGCATTGTGTTTGGCGTTGAATGAAGACAAACTCCCCGGCGATCGGCGCGGGGGTATCCTCACCCCTGCAACTGGACTCGGTGACGTTCTGGCAGAACGGTTGCGCCATGCAGGTATGACTGTCGATCTAGATCGAAATTTTTGCCAAAGGTGAGCGATAAAAACAACAACTCACGGCTCATCAGAAGATCCTACCCTTAGTTAGGGGGACGACACTTATAGCAATTCTCGATTGCGTGCGTGACATTTGTAGGGGCACTTTCTCTGTGCGCCCTTACCACCTGGAGTTTAGACTAAATCAAGAAAAAAGCGGTCAATCCTGTTGAAGTGACCACTTTTTGGTCAATGCTGAGATTTAGA
>NZ_RSCK01000235.1:0-2309 GCF_003991895.1 Chroococcidiopsis cubana SAG 39.79 | reverse complement strand
CCTGTCGAGACTGACGTAAATCTGAGTCTTGGTTTGTATTCTACCCTGATTTCACGCTCTTTCTTTACAAAGTCCCATTAAGTCGATCGCTCAATTGAGAATCAATTATTTGAAAATTAGATTTTATCGCTTCTAGTTCATGCCTAATTTTTTGATTTAAGTCACTGAAATGAGATTTAACTATTCCATCTATGACTTGTGTTTTCCACCAATCATCCATTTCTTGAGATAAAGAGCGAGTAAATTGATTTGCATAGTCTTGCAACAGCTTCTCCTTCTCCCATGATGGATATTTAGAATGCCACTCAGCACCTTTATCGGCTACGCGATCCGCTAATCCTTCTATCCATTTATTCCAAGATTCACATATTTGTTGAATCACGTTCTGTACTAGTTGGTCAGCATGGTCTTGAAGTATAAAATCTCGTCCGCTAGCTTCTCCAATCTGTTCCAAAATTTTTTGCTTTTCTGCTTCAGAAAGGTTAATCTTGCCATCTAAAGTATTTTCTGCTTGATTTAAACTAGATAAAATTGACTGTACTAAGATTTTTATCGCATCACTAGAATGCTGAATTTTTATATATCCCCGCTCATTAGTGAGAAATTTTTCAAGAGCGCAAGTAAAATTTTTAAATATTTTTACATACGCATCTTCTGTTCCGTTTGCAATTCCCTTTAATGCCGCTTTAGCAGAGATAAAATGAATTCGATCGCCACCTCGAACTATAGGATTTTTACCACTTACAAAAGTTTCAAAACGTTGCATGACATCATGTCGATCCTCTTCTTCATCTAGTAAGTCAATAAAATTGACTAAAATAAAAATATTATTTGCAGGCTCATTATCTTTACCACCATTAAGACTAATTCTTAGATCGTTGCTCAAGTAATCCTGTTCCCACTTAGTGAGAGGACGTGAGGCATTTGCTAGAAAAATCACTGCATCTATATCTTTAAGAAGCTTTTGAGTTATCAAGCTCCGTTCTGGATGCTCATTTAATCCAGGAGAATCAATAATTTCTACACCGTTGCGGCATAATTCTAAATTAGGATGTTCAAAAACAATTTCGTCTATTTCAGAACTTACCAAATGTTCGCTCAGACAATCTAACGCTGCTTCTTTTACAATAGCTGACTTAATTTGATATTGTTCAAACGAAATTTCTTCCTGATTTCCATTTTTATAGTAACAAACAATCTTTGTTTGATAACCATGTTTTAGGGTTGTGACTACACCACTACAAGGGATTGCTCTTATAGGCTGAATTTTCTCTCCTAGTAAAGCATTGAGTACAGTAGATTTACCTTGACTAAATTCTCCTACAACTGCTACACGAAATTTCTGATTATGTAATTTTTGAGATATACTTTTTATCTCTTTTACTATAGACTGGGATAAAAAATTGCGATTGCTACACTCTTGCACTATCTGAAAAAGCTGATAGCAAAGATTATCTAGTTGTTGACAATGTTTATGA
This sequence comes from Chroococcidiopsis cubana SAG 39.79, assembly GCF_003991895.1. Classification (NCBI taxonomy): domain Bacteria; kingdom Bacillati; phylum Cyanobacteriota; class Cyanophyceae; order Chroococcidiopsidales; family Chroococcidiopsidaceae; genus Chroococcidiopsis; species Chroococcidiopsis cubana. The sequence goes on along the minus strand of NZ_RSCK01000235.1, from coordinate 831 downwards.
AATACTTTTAACTTGCCATAAGAAAATTTTTGGTGTGTTTGTGCTGGCGTTTCTTGTTGTATTGATACAGAAGGCAAAACTTCAATTATTTGATTGGCTGCATTAACAAATACTGTACCGAGAGATTGAAATCTAGCTGGATCTAGTAAAGAATGTAACTCATTTAATGCCGTTGTCTCTAAAATTTCTTTACCGCACACAGCGGCTTTTAAAACTGTTAAGCGATGGGAGTTAATTCCTAATCGTTCGGCAATTGATTCTAAATACTGCTGCTCCTGGAAATCTAACTCTCCATCTGATACACACATTCTATAACTAAAACTCACTAATAAAAATTTTTCTGGAACTGATAGTAATTTAGTCAGTGTCAGCAAACAATCCATTTTTGTATGTATTTTCTGTTGTTGAATTCCTTTCAGCAGCAGCTTTGATAACTGGCGCATATCTCCTTCTGGAAGATTAAAACGATTCAGAATTATTTGTAGTTCTTTTTTTTCACTATCTGTAACTGTACCATCTGCAAAAACTACTCCTAACATCACTGTTATCACTGCTGCTAGAAAAAGTATAGACGGATTAACATTTTCTCTACTTATTTTTTGTCCTGTAATAGAGGATAATAGTTCAACGGCTTCAGAGCTTGCTGATATAGTATTCATAAAATGTACACTTTACGTATTGACTTGTTTTTCAGTATGCTCGGATTTATCTTTAACGAGTACCGAGAAAATACGGTTATCTTAGCAAGAGAAAAATAGAGCATTTTCTAGTCTACTGAGGTACAATAACAGCAATGAGTAAACCAGCCACGTAGATCTTCAACAGAGACTT
>NZ_RSCK01000234.1:0-2502 GCF_003991895.1 Chroococcidiopsis cubana SAG 39.79 | reverse complement strand
GTCGAGACTGACGTAAATCTGAGTCTTGTTTTGTATTCTACCCTGATTTCACGCTCTTTCTTTACAAAGTCCCATTAGGATTGCTATATATTCAAAATATCGAACTTTGCCAAAAACCATCATGCACCAGATTAACTTAAAAAAAGCTGAGACTCGACTAGCAGAGCTAATTGAAGAAGTAGCAGGCGGGGAAGAAGTTGTAATTACCCATAGTGATGGAAGCCCTTTCAAAATTGTGCCACTTAATACAGTAGAAGCAATCCCTAAATTTGGTAGTGCAAAGGGGATGGTAAAAATGTCAGATGATTTTGACGCGCCATTGGAGGATTTTGAGGCATATGCTCCATGAGGCTATTGCTCGACACCTATTCGTTTTTGTAGTGACGCAACAAGCTAGTAGGGCGTTAGTGAGGAGTATTGGGGGCGCTACTCAACCCAGAAACTATAAAATTGAACTAAATCGATCGCAAAATTTCCAGAAGTTCTGCTATGAAAACGCTAGCTAAATGGTCTGTAGAAGACTATCATCGCACGATCGAAGCAGACATTCTGCGCGATCGCCATGTGGAATTGCTAGCAGGTGATATTGTTGAGAAGAGTCCAGAAACACCGATCCCTCACAGCTAAGATTCACAATTTTGATTTTTAACTTTTAACTTTTGACTTGCTTTTCCTCGCTGTCGCCCCAATAGTTGAATAATAAATTGCCCATGACTGCGGATTTTCGGCAATTTGACAATATCGCTCGATGTCTTGTTGCGTTGCTTTACCCGTAGCAATATATTTATCTGTTAATCGCTCGGCAGACATTTTCATAACTGTAGCAATTCCCGAACCACCAGGGGCTAAAGGAGTATCATTTTCAACAGATAATTCTTGCAAATTCAACTGTTGAAATATGGTAGGCAATTTAACACCAAAAGCATAATCCATCCCCCTACTAGCAAACATTTGGGCGATCGCCTCATTCACCCGATTCATCGACTGACAAGCTGCTTCATTTCCCGCGATCGCTCTAGCAGCAGAAAAATCTGGTTCTTCAATCACAATCCACCCACCAGGCTTGAGTAAATCTAACATTTTTGCGAGAGCAACTTGAAATTCTGGAACATGAATCAGCACGTAGCGAGTATGAATGAGATCGAAAGATTGACTTTCTAGCGCCAGATGACGAATATCGGATTCTATAATTTCTATGTTTGCTCGTTTGCTCTTGGCAACAAAACGAGTATTTAAATCGACAGCAACAACCTTACCGTTTTCTCCAACAATTTCTGCCATCCAGCGGGCGATCGATCCTGCTCCTGCACCAACTTCCAGACAGCACCAATTAGGAGAAATACCTGTTGCTTGAATTCGCTGACGACTGGCAGGATCGAAGACTCGTTCGATTGCTTGGAGTCTTGCCAATTCTTTCAACTCAGTTTCTGTCAGTTTAAATTCTTGGGGTTCAACTGTTTTAGATTCAACTTTTTTCTCAGGCTGAGAATTAGCAAAGATGTATGTAGAATCTGACATTTTCACCCCTGTAACTCTGACTAATTTTTGCTTACACGACCGATAGAAAAACCTCGACGAGTAGGTTTATTTTGTGCTAACTGTACTTGAAAACTGACGCGATCGCTCGTCCCATCACTTTTAACTTCCACAGTCCAGTTGCCAGGACGCAGCTCCCAAAAGAAAGCATCAGATGTCTGCGTTGCTAGTTTCTCACCGTTAAGCCACCATTCTACAGGTTTATCTGACTTTGCAGCGAGTTTAAATTCAAGCCGTTGCTGACTGTCACTCGCACCATTACTAGGGTAGAGGAGAAACAAAGCGCCGTTGATAGGAGACACGATTTTCAGTCCGCTCGAAACTCCAGGCGATCGCCCTTGGGTTGCCAACCACTCATCATATTCTCTAGGTAAGTTAAGCCGATATTGCGGCTCTCCTGCTGTATGAGCAGTTACCAGTTGATAAAAAGTATCGGGGTGGCGATCGTATTCGTCCAAATCTTCTGGATAAAAATATTCCTGTACCACTGTCGGACAAGCAGGTGTAGGTTTCAATCCCGACAAAGCACAGACGGGACGTAAAACCAAACCAGATAGAGCAGGAAAAGCCGCAGGTTCTCGATCTTCGTGCAAGTGCAACATAATCCGATTCCACAAAGGAGCAGCACCCATCACCCCAGATACCTGACGCATCGGTTCGCCGTTAAAATTGCCTACCCAAGTTGCAACTGTATAATCAGTCGTAAATCCTACCGTCCAAGTATCGCGAAAATTAGAAGAAGTTCCCGTTTTCACCGCAGCAGGAAAAGGCAAATTCAACACCGAGTCCACACCAAAAGACTTAGCACGAGCATGGCGATCGCTTAATATGTCAGTTATCAGTGACCAGTGACCAGTTATCAGTGTTAGGTGGTAATTGGTAGTTGGTAATTGGTAATTGGTAGTTGCTCCCTTGTCCCCTTGTCCCCTTTGTCCCCCACTCCCTTGTCCCCCACTCCCTTGTCCC
>NZ_RSCK01000233.1:0-2529 GCF_003991895.1 Chroococcidiopsis cubana SAG 39.79 | reverse complement strand
CAAGGCTTTGCTCCTACAAGGTTGAGCGCATAATTGCATCTTAGCTCAACTGGTATTCTGTTTGATAGAAACCGCCTAAGTTGCGACTTTCAGCACGGCACAATACAAGATTTTCCGCTACCGTCATTGCTGGCACGGAAGTAAAGTGTTGGTACACCATGCCAATCCTGCATTTCTGAGCATCGCGGGGACTAGAAATAGTCAGCGATCGCCCGTCAATCTGGATTTCACCACTATCAGCAGTATAAAAACCCATGATGCACTTTACCAGAGTGCTTTTCCCCGCCCCATTTTCCCCTAGCAAGGCGTGGAACGTACCTGGCTTGAGTTGTAAAGAAACGCGATCGAGCGCCAAATTAGAACCAAACCGCTTCGTCATCTCAACTGCGGTTAATTCTGGAGGGTTGGTAATATCGATAGTGATATTTTCTACGATTGTTGTCATATTTTTTAGAAAGTCGGGAGTTGGTAGGGGCGGGTTTACCAAAAAACTTTGCTAATAACAGAGATTTCGGGTGAACCCGTCCGTACAGGAGTTGGGTTAGCGTCTTCTTTGCGCCTTTGCGCGGACACTTTGCTCAACGGGGGGAACCCCCGTACGCAAGTGTCCTTGTCTTTGCGCGAAACAAAAAAATATTTGTAATTTTTACGTACCAAGTATGAAAGATCCCCCCTAGCCCCCCTTTCCAAGGGGGGAATAGAGTCCCCTTTTTGAAGGAGAATTTAGAGAACCAAAGAGGGATAACAAAGTCCCCCTTTTTAAGGGGGAAGGGGGATCTCGCCAGCAGGAAAGACACCGATCGCCTCAATCAAAGCCTGCGAGTCGGCAACCGCACCAAAAACACCTCCTTGCATCTTCACCATTTTTAACGCTGCCAAGTAATTGCCGTAGTCGGTTGCCCCCGTGCAATCTGACAGTAACAAACACTCGTAACCGCGATCGTTGGCTTCTCGCATTGTCGTGTGGACGCAGACATCAGTAGTAATTCCCGTGAGGATAATATTCTGAGTGCCCAAGCGACGCAGGACTAAATCGAGATCGGTAGCGTAGAAAGCCCCTTTTCCAGGCTTATCGATGACAATTTCCCCTGGTAAGGGCGCGAGTTCGGGAATAATTTCCCAACCAGGTTCCCCACGCACGAGGATTTTACCGCAGGGACCAGGATCGCCAATCCCTGCCCCAATTTGACGCGATCGCCATTGTTTATTCTCCGGTAAGTCTGACAAGTCAGGGCGATGTCCTTCGCGGGTGTGAACGATGGAAAAACCACGCGATCGCATTTCTACGAGTAACCGTTTGATGGGTGCGATCGGCGCTCTAGTTAAGGATAAATCGTAACCCATCTTATCCACATAGCCACCGATATCGCAAAAATCAGTTTGCATATCAATGACAATTAGCACCGTATTTTCAGGGCGCAAATCGCCATTATAAGGATACTGATAGGGATCGGCGGCGACAAATAATCCCATGTTTAGCCTCCTCGTTCGCTGGGAATGCGGGGCAATTCCTCGCCTTTATAAGTGCGAGTCGGGGCGGGAAATCCACAGCTAGTACCGTCTTTATGCACGACTTCATCTTCCCAAGGCAAGCGATAGCAGCCATTGACAAGATCTTGCATATATGTATACGGGCAATCTTGCGCCCCACCTTTAACGGCGACATAACCCCGATGTCCAAATTGGTAGATGTTGTTTTCTACCCCCCACAACTTACGGGCTTCTCGGACTAAATTCGGTCGCACTTCGGCAGTAATAATTTCATCAGGACGACTGCCACCCGTAACCAAAGGCGTACCGTCAAAATTGATTATCATCGCCTCGCCCATCGAATCAAACGTGCCATCGCTACCGCACATACACACCGAGGCGGTGTACATCAAATTACAAAAAGCATTCGCTTGATTGGTAATCTGCCAGCTATGCCGGATCGGGGCAGTGTAGCCAGCCGTGCGTAACATAATTTCTGTACCTTTATAAGCACATTCCCGCGCCATTTCAGGAAACATGCCATCGTGACAAATAATCAGGGAGAGGGTGCTGCCATTGGGACCTTCACAGACAGGAATGCCGATATTGCCTGGTTCCCACGGTTCCACGGGAATCCAAGGATGCAATTTGCGATAGTAAAGTTTGAGTTCGCCCTTGTCGTCAATAATGATGCCGCTATTGTAGGGGTTGCCGTGAGGATTGTATTCCATGATGGAGAAACAACCCCAAATTTTATTGTTGCGGCAAGCTGTTTGAAAAGCTGTCACTTCTGCCCCGTCCAAACGGCACATAATTTCTGGGTTAGTATCCATCGATAACCCGTGCAAAGCATATTCGGGAAAGACAACCAGATCCATTGTCGGGAGATTACGCCGCGCCTTTGCTACCAATTGACAAATGCGATCGCACTGTGCTGCTAAGTCATCTGGGGTGACGACATTAGGAAGTTGAAGTTGTACCTGGAGTTTAGACTAACCAATGACAAAATGACTCAGCAGTACTGAGTTAACAAGCTACCCAGCTAAAAATATAAAAACT
>NZ_RSCK01000232.1:0-2544 GCF_003991895.1 Chroococcidiopsis cubana SAG 39.79 | reverse complement strand
TTGAAATTAACCAGCCACAATACATCGATAAAGACGAAGTACTCCATCTGTCCTATTATTGGAATTGAGGGGTTGCTCAAACTAGTAGAAGTAGCAAGAAAACTGCAAGCAACCCAGGTAGTAACAGATTCAGAAGGTGTTGTATGCCAGAACAACTTATCCCCCCCCGCCGATAAGCGAGACACTATCCTCACTTTGGATAAAGCTGCCACCACGCAATCGAAAGCGGTTGCTATATCTGCTGTGTCAGATGCTGGAGAAGCAGATGAAGTTAGCAATTCCAGTAAAGGAGCGTAGTAATGAGCCAGGAATTTGAATTGCACAAATTGCGCTCGGAAAAAATTCTGCCCTATCACCAAGAAAAATTGGCAGTGGTTTACGTTCGACAGTCAACCCTGCAACAAGTACTAAATCATCAAGAGTCAACACAACTCCAGTATGGCTTAGTCAATCGTGCGCAAGCTTTAGGCTGGAGTAAAGAAAGGGTGCTAGTGATTGATGATGATTTAGGGAAATCCGGAGCCAGCACACAAGGCAGAGAAGGATTCCAGCGATTAGTGGCAGAAGTGGGAATGAATCATGTAGGGCTGATTTTAGGGATAGAGATGTCAAGACTAGCACGTTCATCGCGCGTATTGGCATCAACTGTTGGAAATCTGTGCCTTGTTTAAAACACTAATTGCAGATCTGGATGGAGTATACGATGCCAGCAATTACAATGACCGCTTACTTCTGGGATTAAAAGGAACAATGAGTGAAGCAGAACTGCACATGATTAAGCAAAGAATGGTGCAGGGCAAGCTGAATAAAGCACAACGAGGAGAACTAAACTTTTTACTGCCAACTGGTTATATCCGCCGCCCTTCTGGAGAAGTCGTATTTGACCCAGACGAACAAGTTCAGCAGGTGGTGCGGCTAATATTTCGGAAGTTTGAGGAACTGGGAACTCTCAATGCCGTGCTGCGCTACTTGGTGAAAAATGACATCCAATTCGGGATTCGAGTTGCAACGGGACTGAATAAGGGAGACTTGGAGTGGCATCGTCCTAATCGCATGACGCTGCAAAACCTACTGAAAAATCCGTTATATGCAGGCGCTTATGCGTATGGTCGTCGCCAAATAGATCCGCGCAAGCAACAAGCAGGGCGACCAAGTACTGGAAGAGTTGTAGTTGAGCCAGATAATTGGCATGTGTTGCTACCAGATTGTTATCCTGCTTATATTTCATGGGAGCAATATCAATGGAATTTGGCACGATTGAAGTCTAACCAGGCAAGAGCCGAAGAGTTAGGTGCAGTACGCTATGGGTCTGCAATATTGTCGGGCTTGTTGATTTGTGGCAAGTGTGGTTGTCGCATGGTTGTTCAGTACGCTCAGGGGCAGCATCATCGCTACGTATGTTGCCGACAGGCAGTTGACTATGGTGGCGAAAAGTGTCAGCAACTAGCAGGAGCTACACTTGATAAGTTTGTTAGCCAACAGGTTTTACAAGCGCTTGAGCCTGCGGCTTTAGAATTATCTTTGGAGGCAGCATCGCATCTCGAACAAGAGCGTTATCAGCTTGACCAATTATGGCAAAAGCGATTGGAAAGAGCTGCTTTTGAAGCCGAGCGAGCAGGACGGCACTATCGATTGGTTGAACCAGAAAATCGGCTGGTAGCACGTCAACTCGCCTTGGAATGGGAAGAAAAATTGGCTCTACAGCAGTCATTACGAGAAGATAAAAGCGCGATTCTGCCATCAGCAACCTCGTTTGCTCTCAAATCAAGAGCGTGAGGCAATTCGCCAACTAGCTCAAAATATTCCAGCTTTATGGCAAGCATCAACTACAACAAATGCTCAACGCAAAGAGATTATTCGACAGGTAATCGCAAAAATTACTGTTGAGGTTATTGGTAATAGCGAGCAAGTTCAAATTACGATCGAATGGGTGGGAGGTACTTGCACAAAACATAGCATTGTTCGTCCTGTTGCCAAACTGACGCAACTTTCACGGTATAACCAACTTTGCGAACGTCTCAAGAATCTAACAACTCAAGGATTAAGCCCTGAAGAAATTGCTCAATGCTTGAACTCAGAAGGCTATCATCCTCCAAAACGCCGTGCCACCTTTAATCGGCAGGGTGTTTGCGAACTAAAACGACGTTTGGGTTTATCTCAGGAACATTCTTGTTCTATTCACCGAGATGACCTTGGGGAAGCAGAATGGTGGTTACCAGATTTGGCTGGCACGATTGGAATGCCCAATATTACGCTTTACAACTGGGTCAAACGTGGTTGGGTCAAGGCAAGACAGCAGGAGCAACCACCTCGAAACTGGATTATTTGGGCTGATGCTGCTGAACTTGAGCGTCTGCGCCAACGTCGCCTGCTACCCCTTGGTCATGCTACTCGTCAAAAATGGCTTAATCAAATGCCTGCTATGTCTACCCACCTCAATTCAGCCACAACTTTATAAATACACTAAATCTCCAGGGCTACAACTTATGCCACATCAAAATTCCAATCCAGATATTTATGGTGGTATTGTGGTTGGCGCATCGA
>NZ_RSCK01000231.1:1752-2576 GCF_003991895.1 Chroococcidiopsis cubana SAG 39.79 | reverse complement strand
TCTAAACAGCCTTCCAGCTCACGTCAGCACTACAAATTAGACTCTTATAGGGGGATTACGGCAAGCTCATTTCAACCCAAGTCCTTAACCCGTAGAAGTTGCCAACTTCTCTTGGGGTAATATCTGGATATTTACTCATGACGTACCAAGTAGAGTTTTCAGGTAATTGCTCGACATCTGTAGTAATCTGCCAATATCTAATTTATCCACGTTTGCCTGGGATAATTTCTCTAATGAAGCGATTTTCTCTCATCAGGTCAGAAAATACTCTTTGAAATTTATGCCACTTTAAATATTGAATTCTTTGTCTTGGAAGTAGCTCTATGGAATAATTTGAGCGAATTGCCACTATATAGTTTAAACTCAGTTCATCTAATACAGATATAAAATTTGTACTACTCTCACCATATAAGCTATCTGCCAGTACCAAGTTGAACTTGAAACCCATTGACTCTAATTGTCTGAGCAGTAGTGCTGCTATTTCTGGCTTAGTCCGATATTGATCTTCTGCTTTTAGTCTCTCCCTAGGTTTGTACACTTCAAACAGTAATGGAAATGTCATTCCACAGAAAACACCATACACTGTCACTACCACAATTCCATTCTCGGTTTTTCCCAAGTTCCCGATATACTGCCGTTTCACATAATCTGTTGATGTTCCTTTTTTCTTGTCTCCTGTTTCGTCAACAATCAACACGATTGGTCTTCCTTGTAACACCTGTAATATTAACTCTAATCTTCGATTTCTTACCTCTTGTGTTTCCCAAGGTGAATGGGTTAAAAAATGATGTAATGGTTGGTGGTTCTCTAAGCCCACAATTCTC
>NZ_RSCK01000231.1:0-1742 GCF_003991895.1 Chroococcidiopsis cubana SAG 39.79 | reverse complement strand
TACTTAAAAGCTTCAAAGCTCCTCACCTCTGGAAACAGCTTTTCATACCATTGACAGTATTCGTCTACAAATTTTACTGTCACTGCGGGTGGACGCGGCTCTACCATGCTCTATGTCTCTGTTTGGGCGTTTGTGTTTTATTATATGACCCCCAGAGTGATAAAACAGGGTTATGTCACTATGGGAGAAACCAACCTCTGAAAGCCTTTCAGCACTTCAATTTCAACTTTTTGGCTATAAATTTTGGTTACTGTTAGAAAACAAAGCTTCTAACCTTGACCAAATCAAGGTTACAAATCTGAACTTCGATTTTTGCTTTCCAAGAGTGACATAACAGGGTTATTGTCATCGGAGTAAGCTGCAACAACCACTACGATTGAGCTACTCGCTTTGGCGAGCGAATCTCACCACTAAGCCTTGTTTGCCGCTGCTGAGTGGTAAAGTAACGCCACAAAGCAGCTAGCTTTCGCGCTTCATCGTGCCATGCGGGGTTGAGCTGATAGATCCGTCGCGGTCGTCCGCGCCCTTTTCCTTTGCGCCAGCTACCGCAGATTGCTCCCTCTGATTCGAGAAATTCCAACGCTCCATATAGGATCGTGTCCGAGAGACGATAGTTGCCATATTCGCATTCAAGTTGTTGAATCATCCCGGTGCCACAAGACTCTCCCTGAATCAATACCGACAAGATGTAGCAAACTGCTTGCTCTCGACAAAGATAAATCGGTGGGGGATTGGTAAAAAAGTATCGGATGTCTTCAAGCTGCATTCATGATTCGCTCCTGTAACGAGAATCACCAGCTACGGTCTTGCCAACACAAAGTTCACGTTTCTACAACTCGACGGTGTCAACGACAGCCTTTGCTAAGCGAACGCCCTTAGGTGCGAATAGAAACAGTCCTGGTGCTAGGTGTTGTTGCTGCCCATCTATTGAGTAATTTGCTCCAGCCACAAAGTCGACTGTTCGTTGTGCTTGGATTGCATCCATTTGGGTCAGATTTAAGACTAGCAGATGACCCTGCCACAAGATTTGAACCGCTTGCGTTACTTGTTGAAACAACTCTAGCTGCATGACGACGACTTGCTGCCGCTGCTGCTCTAGTTGGAAGCCTTTCGTTTCGTTTGTAGTCAAGCTATCTGATGGCATGAGCTGCTGCCGCACTGCACTTAAAGCAGCAGTTCTCGGTTTTCTGCGGTTGGGTTCGGACAATTCATCTTCTAAGTACGATAAATGGTGCTGATACATGACCACGCTTGCCCGTCCTTATTTCTCGCTTGCGGTAGTTGACAAATTTCAGTACGAGTTCTATTTCTGTCACCTCTATACTCCAATCAAATGAAAATCCTGTCAATTAAGTGTCGATTTCATCATTTGTCAATTAGCTAAAGTTCGGGAAAATGCAGGAATTGAACTGCATTTTTATTAAGAAAGATGTTGGTTTATTAAAAGAGATTTCTTTTCTGCCAAACGTGCCTTGAGATACTGAAATTATTGCAGCTTTCTTTTGAGATCGGGCTTAGTTGCAAGTCACTTAAGTCGCTAGCATAACTTGAGCGAAAATGACTTTCCTCTAATTCACTTATTAATACTTGATTTGGTGTGAAGTAATGAGCCAAAACCTACTTGTTTGTCCCGTTCTAGCTGTTGTATCAATGTATCTAGTAGCTCTAATTGTGCTAGTTGGTAAAGCCCAAAGCTCAATTGGAGGGGTAAGATGCAACCGCTAAAACCGCTTGCTGATTTA
>NZ_RSCK01000230.1:0-2616 GCF_003991895.1 Chroococcidiopsis cubana SAG 39.79 | reverse complement strand
GAAATGAGCTTGCCGTAATCCCCCTATAAGAGTCTAATTTGTAGTGCTGACGTGAGCTGGAAGGCTGTTTAGACATGGCGGTTTGCTCCAAAAGCTTAGTGTATTGGCAATTTAGTTGCAAGAATTAATCTCTATCGTGCTCTCTACACCATCTATCTTGCGATTGTACTTCGTTGATAAATCTGCTAACTCAGAATTTAATAATCTTGATTTTTGGTAGTCTAACCAATGTTGCCGTGTTGCAGCTCCTGTTGGTTGTTCACGGCGTTGTCTTAATCGTTCAATTTCTGCTGGATCTGCCCAGACGATCCATCGGCGAGACGGGTGTTCTTGCTGTCGGGCTTTGACCCAACCACGGCGTATCCAGCTATAGAGCGTGACTGTGGACATGTTAAGCATGCGTGCCAAGTCAGTCAACCACCACTCATCGGCTTCGAGGTTGTCACGTTCAGCAGTCGATTGATGCGGTGGTTTCAGTCCTAAGTGCCGCATCAAGTTCTGAATTTGTTCAGCTTTGAATGTTGCCCGTCGTTTCGGCGGGTAAAAACCTTCAGAGTTCATTTGCTGAGCAATCTCTTTCGGTCTCATATCTTGAGCAGCTAACTCACGCAGTCGTTCACACAGTTGTGGGTAATTACTCAGTTGTGTAAGTTTTCCAACCGGACGACGAATCCCAGCGCATGTTGCAGTTCCACCTATCCACTCCAGAGTAACTTGAACCTGTTCGCTATCGCCTTGGGCATTGACGATGACTCGCGATAGAATTTGACGTAACAAGTCTTTGCGTTGGTTGTTGGTTGTTGTGGTAGCGTGCCAAAGAACTGGAATATTGTGCGCTAGTTGACGAATTGTCTGGCGTTGTGCATCGCTTAACAAGCGAGGCTGCTGTTGACAAAACCGTTCATACTCTTCTTGCAGTTGCTGTTGAGCTTGCAATTTCGCCTCCCATTCAGAGGCCAAGTGACGCGCCACTAGACGGTTTTCAGGCTCAACCAGTTGATAGTGGCGTTTGGCACGGTCAGCTTCATAGGCAGCCCGTTCTAAGCGTTGTTGCCACAAACGATTGAGTTCGATGCGTTCAAGTTCGAGCGCCGTCGCTGCCGCCAAGGAGAGTTCGAGTGCAGCAGGTTTTAACGCTTCCATCGCCTGCTCGACCACAAATCGATCTAATGTTGGACCAGACATGCTTTGGCATCGTTCACCGCCGTAATCCACGGCTTGGCGACAACACACGTATCGATATCCCTGTTTGTGGTGATAGTTAACGCTCATGCGGCATCCACATTTACCACATACTAACAGCCCCACCAGTAATGAAGAACCATACCGAGAGGCACCCAATTCTTCAGCACAGATGCGATTCGACTTCAACTGTGCTAAGTTATGCTGGTGTTGCTGCCATGAGATGTAAGCAGGAAATCGATCGTGTAACAGCACGTGCCAATCGTTTGGGTCAACCACCACACGCTCACAATACAACCGCCCAGCTTGCTTTTGACGCGGGTCTACTTGCCGCCGACCATAAGCATAGGCACCAGCATACATCGGATTTTTTAGGATATTTTGTAACAGCGTCCGATTGGGACGATGCCATTCGAGCTCTCCTTTGGTCAGTCCACTCTTGACACGTACCCCGATTTGAATCTGGTGGTCTACCAGATAGCGCAACACGGCGTTGAGTGTCCCCAATTCGTCAAACTTGCGAAAAATCAGTCGAATCACTTGCTGCACCTGCTCATCAGGGTCAAATGTCACTTCCCCAGAGCTGCGTCGGACATAACCTGTGGGAACGCCAAACTCAAGTTCTCCGCGTTCGGCTTTGCTAAGTTTGCCCTGCACTAGCCGCTGTTTGAGGACGTGCAGTTCTGCTTCACTCATAGTGCCCTTGAGTCCTAACAGTAAACGGTCATTGTAATGACTTGGATCGTAAATGCCGTCAAGATCCGCAATTAAGGTGCCAAATAACGCGCAAATCTCAAGCAGTTGATGCCAATCTTTGCATGAGCGAGCCAGTCGCGACATCTCTATGCCTAAAATTAAGCCTACATGCCCCATACCGACTTCGGCTACTAAGCGTTGAAACCCAGCCCGTCCTTGAGCAGTTGCTCCCGACTTGCCCAGATCGTCGTCAATGATTAATATCCGCTCTCGCTGCCATCCCCAAGCTTTAGCGCGTTCGACTAATCCATATTGCAACCGCGTAGACTCTTGGTGGTCGAGCACCTGTTGCAGCGTCGATTGACGCACATATACCACAGCTAATCGGTCGAGATGTTGCGGCAAAATCTTTTGGCTATGCCATTCCATTGACTCAGGCTTACGATTTTTCATGGCTGCCCTCCTGAGTTTGCAATTGACTGTTCAGCATCTGCGTGAGAATCTGCAACGACCGCTGACGATTCGTGGGCGGCAGAGTCAGCCACAAGTTGGTAGTCAGTAGATTGGGTGGGGGGGGATGAGTTGTTGAGACATACAGTGCCTTCCTCAATGGAGGATATTTGAGCGGCTTGTACCTTAGCAGCCATCGCTGCCAAGTTGAGCAACCCCTCAACACTAAGGATAACGAATTGCGATTGGGTTTGTGTTCTTATGGGGGTGTTAAAGCACGGGGATTGA
>NZ_RSCK01000229.1:459-2745 GCF_003991895.1 Chroococcidiopsis cubana SAG 39.79 | reverse complement strand
TTTTCTACTACATACTGTTAGCTCCCTTATCGGCACGGCTCTCAGCTTTACAATTCCAAGCTCATTGCGCATCTCGTGGGCGGTCTATTTAATTGTCGTTCAATACCAGGCACAAGGAAGTTGGGCACTGCTATGACGACATGAGCGAATTACTAGCTGGGAATCACCAATCCAGAAGGCAGCATGGCAATTGTCTCAAGTTTGCCAGCATCTACCACAGCGACCAATTTCTCTATGGGATAGTGAGTACGGTTGTGCGCCCTTTGTCTTAAAGACTGCCAACATTGCAGCAGATAAGTTGATGCGCCTACGCTCAAATCTGAGCTTGTGGAGCGCACCGCCGCCCTACTGTGGCAAAGGCAGACCCCGAATTCATGGTGACAAATTTAAATTGAATGACTCTTCCACCTGGTCGGAGCCACTAGCAAGATTAGAGGTTGACGAGCCTCAACTAGGACGAGTGAAAATTTGCCTATGGCAGGATTTGCATTTTCGTAAAGCGGCAGGACATCCAATGTCATTGCTCAGGGTAGAACGCTTAAACCAACGTACTCCAAAAGCAATAAAACCAATGTGGTTAGCTTGGGTTGGGGAGCAGATACTGCCTTTGTCAGAAGTTTGGCGGTTATATCTGCGCCGCTTTGCTGTTGACCATTGGTATCGCTTTGCCAAACAACGCCTACACTGGACTTTACCCAAGCTCAGCACTCCGAAACAATGTGAGCGCTGGAGTGATTTGATGCCATTCATGACATGGGAACTATGGTTAGCACGTGATATCGTAGCTGATAAACCTCTACCCTGGCAGAGTTCCACCACTAAATTAACTCCAGGGCGCGTTGCCCAAGCTATGGGTGGAGTTTTAGCAGTGATTAGCACTCCTACCTCTCCACCAAAACCACGCGGAAAGTCCTTAGGCTGGATACCAGGACAACCTCGCTTGAGTAAAACTCGTTATCCTGTCGTCAAAAAAAGTGTGAGTAGACCAAAGCAATCAGTGCCTAAGTCTACTTAACTCTTCAAAGCATCACTTTTTTAGTGTTAACTCATCTACTCAGCAGTGCTGAGTCTTTTTGCTGTGGAATAGTCTAAGTTCCAGTTAGGTTTTAAATCCTTCCATACAGCAATCAGGACAATTATTGGTTATGAAACTTTCAATCAAATTAGAAAAGGACAAATTTTAGGAATAGAAAAAGGAGACATTCGATCTCAGATAGAATTCGTGTCTCAAATTTTTGGAGTTGCTGCGTAATCCGTATTGAATGGAATGGATCTTTTGTCCTTAAAATGTTTTTGCAACAGAACCACAGAGGTTCCGAAAAACCGCCTCGGCTTTAGCGATTTTCGATTCGATCCCCATCGCGTCATTCGTCGCCAGCTACTATTCATGGATATAAATCCTAAATCCGCTTGTGTGACGAACGTATCTTTCAGTTTCCAAGTGGCGCGAACTTGTCTAGCTGCTGAAGGCATTCAACCTCAACGAACTGGGAAAGGCTGGCGACTGGGCAATGTCATTTTTAGGCAACTAGAACCTAATACTGGTGGCTACCGTCAGTTAGATGCACTCGGCTACCAAATCTTACTCAACTACCGCGCTGCCGATCCAGTTGCCCAGCAAGTGACTCTTGACGAGATCTTAAGCGGTTCGCTTGATGCACAACTACCATTATTAGTCAAGAAACGGATCGTTCTGATTGGCACTACAGCCAAAAGCTTTAAAGATTATTTTCCCACACCCTACAGTAGCGATAACGAGTCTGAGGAACTACCTGGAGTCGCGATCCACGCTCACATGACCAGTCAAATCCTGAGTACGGTTTTGGACGATCGCCCCTTGCTGTGGTGGTTACCACTGTAGGCTGAAAATCTTTGGGTTTGGGGCTGGGCGCTAGTAGGAGGCGTACTAGGCTGGCAATGGCGATCGCCCCTACATCTAGGGTTAGCGACTGCTATTGCCCTTAGTATCCTGTCTGGACTCTGTTTTGTCCTCTTGCTGCAAGGCGGCTGGCTACCACTGGTTCCGGCTGCAATCGCAAGCGCGCTCGCCACTTTAGTGACTTATAAAGTTACCCAGATCGTACATAAGCCTTAAAATTGTTGTGCATCGAAATGTCTAAGAAATTACTTCAACTACCAATCGCGAGCGCAATTGCTTTTACTTGGGAATTTATGAGTTACTCAAGTTACCCCAGGCAAGTTTTAGCGCAGTCAGAAAGACCAATCAATAGCATTTCTACATTGAAGCAAGCGCAGCAGCAAGAACCCGACTTTTCTGGTTACGGC
>NZ_RSCK01000229.1:0-160 GCF_003991895.1 Chroococcidiopsis cubana SAG 39.79 | reverse complement strand
GTTACTTGCAGGCAAAGCACAGGATTATGCTATTTATGCTGCTAATGGCATTTGGTACGATGCTTTAGCTCATCTAGCCTTTATGCTGCTAATGGCATTTGGTACGATGCTTTAGCTCATCTAGCCCAACTG
This sequence comes from Chroococcidiopsis cubana SAG 39.79, assembly GCF_003991895.1. Lineage (NCBI taxonomy): Bacteria > Bacillati > Cyanobacteriota > Cyanophyceae > Chroococcidiopsidales > Chroococcidiopsidaceae > Chroococcidiopsis > Chroococcidiopsis cubana. Next base: position 28 of record NZ_RSCK01000229.1, on the reverse strand, counting down.
CGCCGTACCAATGGGGTGAATCCTCAGC
>NZ_RSCK01000228.1:0-2821 GCF_003991895.1 Chroococcidiopsis cubana SAG 39.79 | reverse complement strand
CAGCTATTTATGCTGTTATGACTCGAATTATGCTACGTCGCCTATCTGCTTAAAGGTTTACTTTATAAATAGGTTCTCAAAATTCTACCGCCACAGTTCCCAAAACTGTAAAAGGCGCACCTGGGTAAATCAAGGCGGTATTCTGAGATGATTCGTAGTATTTAGTATCAAATAAATTCTTGAAATTCAGCCCCACTCTCCAGTTATCGCGCTTGTAGAAAATACTGGCATCGGCACGCACGTAGGAGGGAAGTACGAGTTCGTTAGGTAATTCGGCTTCGCGATCGCCTACATAAAATACTCCCACACCAAAACCTAATCCTTGTAAATTGCCACGTTGAATTTCATAAGTCGTCCATAAACTAGCTCCTTCTGCTGGAGCATTTGTGAGTACGTCATCAACAGGAAGATTGTTATCTTCAGTCACAAAAGCATCATTGATAAAAGCAGAGGCAACTAGATTCCATCCAGGTAGAATTTCTCCTCCCAGATCGAATTCAATGCCGCGACTTTTTACTTCTCCGACTCCAATTGAGAAATCTGGGTTGTCGGGATCGGTTGTCAGAATATTAGTTTTCGTAATTTCATAAGCTGCTAGAGTTGCTGAGAGATTCCCTAATTCAGCTTTAATTCCGGCTTCGTATTGCGTGCCGCGAGTTGGTTCAATTAGTTCTCCGCTAGCTGTTGTCGTATTATTGGGAACAAAAGAACGGCTATAACTAGCATAGAGAGAAATCGGTTCAATCGGTTGATAAACTAATCCCACACGCGGAGAGAATGCATTGTCATCAAAATCGTTAGATCTTTCAATTCTCTCTTCTCCTACAGTTTGTTCGTAGCCTTCAGATTCAAAATTGATAAAATCAAATCTACCCCCTATTAGTAGTTTTAGATTGGGCAATAACGCGATTTGATTTTGCAGATACAACCCAACCGCGTTAGAAGTAAAATCGTCTTTAAAAGAGTAATCTGAAGGTGGAATTGGTTCGCCATACACGGGGTCGAAGACATTAATGTTAGCTCCACTAGCCTCAAAGTTTTCATAGCCGTTATTGCGTTGAGATAGCTCTAGCCCCAGTAGTAGTTGATGCTGCACTGACCCAGTGTTGAATTTAGCCACCAAATCGGTTTGCCAAGAATAAACATCGTCATATTCAGAGCCATCTGTTACACAAAATCGAGATACTTCCTGAGTTTCTGGATCGTACTCAGACACTCGACAAGCTACATCTTCCCCTTCCGAAAAAGAAGCTCCAAAAGCAGTGCGAAGACTAATATTGTCGTCAAAGCGATGGTCAAAGCTGAGGATGAGATTATTGGTAGTCTCATCAATGCGATCGCCTGGTTCTCCTAAATATCGACTAATGGGAAGCTCAAATGTAACTGAATCTATTGGCAGCCCATCATTGTACGTGCGATCGGAATATAAATATTCATACTCTAAAGTCAGAGTAGTTGCATCGCCAATTTTATAGCTAATTACAGGTGCGATCGAGAGAATTTCTCCATCAACAAAATCAATAAAACTCCCAAAGTTTTGGTAAGAGGCATTCAAGCGATATAATAGTTTTCCATCAGCAGTCAATGGTCCAGAAAAGTCAATAGATGGTTCGTAAAAGTTGTAGCTACCAGCCGTAAACTCAGCTGCATAATAGGGGTCACTGAGAGGCTTTTTGGTAACAAAATTTATAATTCCCCCTGGCTCTACTTGACCGTACAATACTGAAGCTGGACCCTTCAAAACTTCCACTCGCTCGATGCCACTAGGGGCAATTGTCGGCGCTTCAATACGGAATCCATTTCTCAGGGTTCTAGAATCGCTAAATCCTCGAATATTGTAGGTATACGAAAAGCCATAATCTACTCGTGGAGTCACACCTGAAACATTCCGCAGAGCATCTGAAATTTCTGTTACTTGCTGGTCTTCAATTACCTGGCGAGGAATGACTTGAATTGACTGAGGAATGTCCCGTAAAGGTGTATCCGTTTTGGTAGCAGTTGATGCATCTGGTGCGTTATATCCCTCTACTTCTCGTTCCCCCGTCACCACAATTTCAGTTTCTTCCCCTGGTGCTGGCTGGGATGGCTGCTGTATATTCTTTGGTTCTGATGGTGTTGCCTCTGGTTTTGGCTGAATATCCGGTTTTGGCGCTGGCGGTGTTGCTGGCGCTGGTTTTTGGGCTGTAGGGGTTGTGGGTGCAGCTAAACTCAGTACCAAGGTGCGATTCCTTGTTACTATCTGTCCTGTTGGGATCGATGTCCCCGTCACCGTGACTCGAATACTGTTAGTAGCAAGTTGGCTAACGGTAACAGAAGTAATACCTGCAACTGGATTATTCTGACGAAAAATCTTACCTTCGGGTAGACGCAGTTGGGCGTTGATAATATTTGCTACCCAAGTCTGTTTGTAACCATAGGTCAAAACTTGGGGTGAGGTTCCATCAGCGGTTTCTAGAATCATTTCCAAGCCGTTTGGCGTTGGATTCAGCTTGATACCCGTTACTTGCACCGAATCTGACTTACCCGTCTCATTAGGTTGTGGCTGAGCCGCGATCGCTGGAGTATTAGTATAAAAACTTTTATTCTTCTTGAGATTAGCTTGCATCTGCTCGGACATCGGTGCTGCTAAATCTACCTCAGTTTCCGCGTCAGTTTTAGCGATCGCTGGCTCAGTTAACAGCAAAACAGCAAGCAGCCAAGAAGCTTTCAAGCTCAAAATCCCATATTGTCCAGGTTGCAACACTTAGGATCGTGGATTAAATAACCTGTAATTCTGGCTGAGCAGTGTAATTCCACTGAGGCAAGAATTCATCAAAGACAA
>NZ_RSCK01000227.1:0-2983 GCF_003991895.1 Chroococcidiopsis cubana SAG 39.79 | reverse complement strand
GAAAAAGTTGGATAACCATATCGGAGCTATCTGGTATTTCATTCATCACTATAACTCATCCTTACTTGTGTAGGACTACCCCCAAATCTGAGGGGGTAATGCAGCAACCGCCACGCAACCCAAGGGAACCGTTAATCTCAGGAAAACTGCTACAGCGGATTTTGGCAATTTCCGTTTTTAACTGGATTCTAATTTTTGGTTTCTTCGAGGGGGTACGTCGAAACACGGGAGATGTCACCTTGGCGCGAACGATGGCAATTCAAGCTTTGGTTGCAGCCAGAATCGTGTATTTGCTGAGTATCAGCCATTTAGGGAAAGCGATCGCGCTGAAAATCCGTGGTAGAAAAGTTTCTATTAGTGGTACAAAGGCGATCGCGCTGGGTATTCTTGCCGCAGTCTTATTGCAAATTGTTTTCAGTCAATGGAGCGTCATGAATAATTTATTTGCTACTGCACCGTTGAATTTAGATCGGTGGTTAATCTGTCTGCTGCCTGCTTTACCGATGATTCCTTTGGCTATTTTGGTTAACTGGATCGATCGCCCTGAATAACATGGAGATTCTGTGGAGCGTTGAGCCAATTATTTTTGTCCAAAGATGGTTTGGCGAAAGCTGGAGTTGGTTTTTTGAAACTATGACGCAACTCGGATCGGGTGGAGGAATTGCGATCGCTTTCGCTTTAGCATTTTGGCTCAAGGGTCGAAAGCTGGCTTGGAGCTTAGCGAGTGCTGTTATTTTTGTGACAGCGATAAATGCAGCGATCTGGTCGTTGTTCTACGTACCGCGTCCGCAGCATCCGCAAATAAGCGTCTACAAACAGCTAGACGTGTCATCGTTTCCGAGCGGACATACCGGAACTGCTACGATGCTTTGGGGATCTTTGACTGTATTAAGTTATCTGCCAGCAGTCATTACAGTCTGTATTGTGGCGTTAGTCATGCTATCGCGCATATATCTGGGCGTACATTATCTGATGGACTTACTAGGCGGTTTAGCGATCGGGCTGATTTCACTATTTATCTATCAGCGGTTGTTACCCGTACTGGTACGCTGGTTTTCTGGCAGAACATTTCATTTTTTCCTAGTTTTGAGTTTTGCATTACCAATTGTGGCATTTCCCGCTGCCGATGCCTTTCCCGACGGTTGGGAGGTTTTTGGTGCTGCTGTTGGTGTTGCAATTGGAATGCCATTAGAATACTGGTACGTCAGATACCATCCTGCCCAGGTATCGTTACAAAAGCAAGTCGTGAAAGTAGCGATCGGTTTAGGAGTGCTGGCGGGGATTGTGTTTGTGGCTCGTCTCATAAGTAGTAACGAATTACCACGCGATCTGATCGCTTATGGTTTAGCAGTGTTTTGGATCGTATTCCCAGCACCAGCACTATTCGCTCGCATGGGATTATCGAGAACTGTGGAGCAACGCTTGCGATAACTTTCTTTCTCCCTTGTTAAGGGGGGTTAGGGGGGATCGAGATTCTGATTCCAGCGCGTAACTCCTGCTGAATCTAAAATAACTACATCTGACAACCTGGACTTTCAACTCCCTCCTCAAAGCTGAATAATTCAATGTGCTTCGGATTATTCATTATCTCTTTTGCTGCTAGCAATCCGGCGATCGTCCAAGTTTGATAAGTTCTCGCTTCTTTGCCGATCAAGCGCCCATTTTTACCGTCATAATATTCGGGATATTTATCTTGAACCAAGCGAGTTTCAGCCAGCGCGATCGCTCTAGTCGCTAGTTCTATTCGTCCTGTTTTTTGGGCTGCGGCAGCAAATAACCATAGTATTGTAGCCCAACTACCGCCATTATGATAAGACCAAGGGAGATTTTTGGGATCGCATCCAGTCACGATCCGCCACTCTAATCCTTCTACAGCGGGAAAGCAAATTTTCAAAGGCATAAATCCAATTAGATCTTGCCAGCGTTGTTCAAATAAATCCATAATCTTTTGAGATTCTGCTTCGCTTGCTAAAGAAACTAGAATTGCCAGCAGATTTCCCAATGAAAAGAAGCGAAAATCCATCAGTCCTGGACCCAGATTTCCGGCTAAATAGCCTCCGGTTTCGGGCAACCACTCGGTTAACCAATTGGGAATTGATTCGGCATAAATGTTGAATTTATTCGCAACTTCTTGACCGAACTCATCACTTTTATAGCGGTAAATTTCATTTAACCGTTGCAAATCTATCCAATAATATTCGCGGACGTGGTAATTTAAAGCACCAAGTCGCTGCTTGACTGCATCAAGATAGCGATCGCCGCCATTTTCTGGCAACAACAAATCTTTTACAGTCCGCAAAGCCGCATAGAATAATACTTGAATTTCTAAAGGATGCCCGTCAACCCCCATGCGACGGTCAATCATAAACGAGCCATCGAGAACTGGAAGAGTAGGATACATGGCGAACCGATGCACCAAACATAAATCGAGAATCAGTTTTATTCCCTCTTGAAATTCTGGCTGATGAGCTAATTCAATATCTCCTGTGGTTTTGATATAAGCTCTTAGTAATAGCAGCCACCACAGACAAGAATCGACAGGAGGAACGCGGGCGATCGCGCTTTCGCCAAAATCAGATTCTATATATTCTTTGTCGCCGTCATGTTCCACCTTAAAGCTAGCAGGCATTAAGCCTGGTCCTGGCGCAAAGCAATCCATCTCGCGATCGTGATTTTGTTGCATGGCTAGCGTTTCGATTAAGAAATTACGCACGATTTCTGTTTTGCCATGCATCAGAAATACTAAGGCTGAGGGGACGAAATCGCGGATGAAACACTGGTCGTAGTTGAGTGCTTCTAGTGCTGGATCTTGAGCCGCCAGCGTGCCAATTGGTCGTCCTTGATAGTAGATGATGGAGTCTTCTAGTAGTTTCCAGGCTTCTTTTTCCCACATAGTTTTGTTTTGATAAACGTGAGTTCGACGGCTCAAAAAATAGTAGGAGGTAGAGCTGGCAAGCCATGAGGATGGATATCTAAAGACGGC
>NZ_RSCK01000226.1:0-3023 GCF_003991895.1 Chroococcidiopsis cubana SAG 39.79 | reverse complement strand
AATCGACGTAGTAGCGATACGACTGCTTCGCACTGATTGCATCCGGTGCGGTAAGATATGCCATAATAAATCTTCCTTTTCTGTAATGGAAAGGTAAGGCGATTGGCTGAGGTTTTCTCAGGACGTTAGCCATCGCCTTTTAACTTGTAATTCATCCCACTGTCTAGTTTACCGTGTTAACACGTCAAAGTCAAGGGTTTTAGAGCTTTTATTTTTGGTGGCAAAAGTGGCTTGCGTCGTGTTAACAAAATGCTAAAATCAAGTCATGAAACAGCTGCATCACGACGAAAACGGGAAATTTTGTTCCCTCAACTCAAAACCACTGGCGAAGAAAGTCATCGGTGTTAGACTGCCAGTGGACGTAGATGAAGCTGTGCGAAAACTAGCTGGTAATGAGCTAAGTGATTGGGTTCGACAAGCAGTCATAGAAAAATATGAACGAGAACAGCAAATCTCTGCATAAGCTATGATATTCCGTTATGGTTACCTTGCTTGCTAACTCAATTTCGTCAAGTTTTACTCCAAATGCATCGGGTGCGACAGGATCTATTGCTGAAAAAATTTAAGAAACTGAGTGCATTGGGCATTCGCGCTTTGTTACTAAAGCCAGAACAGCCGGCATACGCATGAGTAATAACTCCGAAATCCTCTTCCAACTAGTAGTCAAGAAAGACGGCGATAAGTATACAGCAAGCACTCTTTCTGGTAGCTACTCTGTCACCTCCAGTTCTGCGATTGACGCAGTAATGAACTGGAGGTTTCGAGTGCGTGATGGAATCAAAAGATATCGCAATGGAAGCGTATCAGATTAATGTAAAATAACATTATTGCGCTAAGCTTTCCCTAGATCTAGAAGTAATACTTAGTGCTGATTGAAAACGCTGGAGCAATTTCGTTCGGCTGATTTTAGCCCTTAGAAAGTTGGCGAGAGGCAATTCTTACTACTTTAGTGTTGCTGTATCACCGGCAATTTTCACATTAATTTGATACGCTTCCATTTAGGGTTTGAAGCTTTTCAGATCGAGATGCGGCAGAAACTATGAATGTGCAGAATTTGTGAGAGCATGGCTTCTGTGCAACTCCCTTTTTTACTTTCATGCCAACGAACGATTCTGACCTGCAAATCCAAGCCCGCAGGATTCTAGACGCGATCGCCTTCATTCCGTTTGAGCAATGTCAGCCCTTGAGTCGCGGGTTTGAGAATATTCCTCCTCGTCCTGGCATTTACGCAATCAGACACAGGACTGACGGATTACTCTACATCGGCAAAACTAAAAGCTTGCGGGGTCGTTTCAGTAGCGGGCATAAAGCTTTTCTGTGGGCATGGCTCGATAAATATGACGATGAAGATGTGCGGATTGCGATACAGTTGATTTTGCACTGGGAAAGCCCTGCGTTATTATTGGAGCTAGAAGCGATTATTCTAAGAGCCACAGAGCCGCCTTACAACGTGCAAATTCCGACGGAGATGTAAAGTTATGCAAGCCAAACTTCAAGAACAGCTTTCTCCTGCTGATGCTGAAGCCATCTTAGGACGCTTACCTGAGCGAATTCGTGTTGCTTTAATTGCTCGTGCGGCTGAAATTGAATATCCTATTGAAGCAGTAGTTGAGATGGCGATCGCTAGTTTTCTGGATACAGAGGCGTTGGGTTTTGCAGATTGTAAACCGGGGCGTGGACAGTAGAGGGGGCAAGGAGCAAGTCAATGAGACGGCAATCGAGTCGAGAAGGGCATTTAACCCTTCCCTCCCACACCACCCATCATGCGGTTCCGCTTCGGGGCGGTTCATGAAGACGCGCAAACAACACTGATGGTTTAGGCGTAACCCTGAACTCTCATCCAGAGTTGACGGATCGATAACAATCCCTGTTGTTCCAACCACTCATTCGTCATTCCCGTTTGCGTTGCCAACGTCTTTGACAACCGCCAATAGCCCTTGCGACTAATGCCCGTCAAAATCGCATGACGCTGACTCGTCCCAAGTTTGAGCAGATTGGCAATGCGCGTTCTCGGTCTGCGCCACTGTTTCCAGTAACACATCCGTGTTCGTCGCCTTAACCATTTATCTAGCTCCTCGATGGGCGTGTAATGTTGGGAAATGCCGATATTTGTTGATCCACCCCCGCAAGTATCGGTTTAATCGCTCGAAGCGTTCTGCCATCGAAACTCCCCAACTGCGTGACGTTAAACCGCGCAATCGGTGCTGGAAATCTTTCATGGCTGGAGCGCTGACGAAGATCCGAATGCCCCGGAAGGTAAACCCCAGGTAATTCAGTTCTTCAATCTTGACCACTCGGCTTTTCTGACGATTGACCTTGAGCTTCAGCTTTTGAGACAGGTAGCGACTAATCTTAGCCATCACCCGTCGCCCTGCCCGTCTGCTTCTGACTAGGATTACCAAGTCATCCATATACCTGGCAAAACGATGTCAAGAGTGCTTCTAGCTCCTTGTCCAAATCATCCAACAGGATATTGGAAAGTAACGGGGACATGGGAGATCCTTGCGGTGTCCCCCAATCCGTTGGCTCAACTGTGCTCCCAACCAATACGCCTGCTCGTAGGTAACGACCAATCAAAGCCAAAAGCACCTGATCAGTCACTTTTCGGGCAATTCGGGACATCAGTACATCGTGGTTAACAGTATCAAAGAATTTCTCTAGATCTAGGTCAACCGCATACCGAGACCCCGTTTGATGATTGTCTTTACCTGCCGGATTGCTCCGTGAGCCGAGCGTTTCGGTCGGCTGCCAAAACTTGACTCAGAAAACTCTGGGTCAAAGATGGGAGTGAGCACTTGCGTTCGGGGCTTGCTGGATTACCCGGTCTACAACACAGGGCACACCCAACTTTCTTTCTCCCTTACCGTGCGGCTTGGGAATCACCACTCGCCGCACAGGGCGGGGTTGATAGCTGCCATCCATCAGGGATTGGCGAATCTGACTCCCAGGGCAAACGCATCTAATAAAAGCATAATGAAATACTAAGAAGCGCTTTGGGCTAAAAATTCTGGAAATAGCAGAGC
>NZ_RSCK01000225.1:0-3098 GCF_003991895.1 Chroococcidiopsis cubana SAG 39.79 | reverse complement strand
GATTTCATGGCGATTGGAACTATCAAATCAATCCAAGAGTAATAACTTAGTTGCTCAAGTTATTTTTACAAGCTGCCTAACCTCAGCGATAGAATCACACAATCCTTTGCTAAAATCTTCGAGAACATACAACCAGCCATCAACGCAGCCCTAGACCTAGCAGCATCATTCTTTGATGGGCTACAGGTCGATTTCAAATCTATTAACGATTTAGCTAAAACTTTTGCTGGATGGCTCGTTGACCACAAAGACGAAGCTAAAGCTGTAGCTCAAGCAATCGGTACATTTATTACGAATTCGTTAAAAACTGTAAATAAACTGTCTCAAGAATTTAGCAGTTACCTAGAGAGAAATCCAGCAATACTGAAGGTCATCGGTGGTGCTGTGAATTTGATTGGTAAGGGTTTTCAGCTTTGGGGTTCAGTGCTAAATGAGGCGTTAACAGCCGTAAAAAGTATAGCTGATGTGTTTGGAAAGATTATAACTTTCTTAGATACAGCCATTCAGAAAGCAAAACAATTTACATCTAACTTTGCTAATGGATGGGGTGAAATCTGGGGTGGTTCTGGTGGTGCAATGGCTGCTGGAAGGTATCACATTGCAGACCCATACGACCCCAACGTTACTTCACACGCCGATGCATCTCCACATCACGATTACCAGAGGACAAGTAGAGGTGTTGTTAGAGATTTAACTATTAGTCGTGGTGGTAGTAAAAGCGTTGCAGTACCCAGCCCTATCACAGGACGTATTAAGTTTGCTGGCAATAGAGGCGATTTAGGTAATGCAATTGTCTTAGAGACCAATGACGGACAAGAAGTTGTATTAGGACACTTTGCAAGTCTAGCGGTAAAGAGTGGGCAGACTGTTACACGCGGTCAGAGTTTAGGAATCCAAGGTACTACAGGTAACTCCACGGGCATCCACATTCACATTGAAGCACCCTCGAACGTTTTAGATGCGTACTACGAATCACTACGCACAGGTAAGTGGGGTCTTGGTGGTGCTGGAGGAGAGCGGAACCCAGCAATAGCTAAATTGTTAGGACTGGATAATCTGAGAGCAAGCAATCAATTTACACAACAGTACAATGCTGCTCGTAATGCGAATTCTGCCTCTGGATATCAAAACAGGCTTGGTGGAATCCGACAACACAATTCTTTTATGACAAACTACAGGTCTGCCGCAGAAGCTAATTACAAATCTCCTTACGACGCTATTAACACGGCTGTTGATTGGAGTCAAAAACGTGCTTCTGGACTTGTGCGTTTAAATGAGTTACTTCGAGAAAACTACGAAAAGTCACATCAACTGGAGATTCAACTCAAAGAGGGTGTAGCTGGTGCGTTCACAGAAGCCATTCGCAGTTTCATCAGCGGCACTAAATCTTTAGGTGACGTTGCATTAGACTTGCTAAGCAATCTATCCTCCAGACTCCTTGATTTAGGCTTAAATAGCATCCTCGGTAGTGCTAGTGGTGGTAAGGGTTTATTCGGCTCACTGCTCGGTGGATTGTTTGGTGGACGCACACCTGATTTTGGTTTAAGTACTGCGGCGTTACCCATTCCACACTTCGCCCAAGGTGGAATGATGCAATACGATGGGTTAGCTCACTTGCATAAAGGAGAGATGGTTTTGACACCCGGTCAACAGCGCGGAGGGGGTCAAGTGGTGATTAATGCGCCTATAAATATCACCAACCACGGCGAAGGCAGTATGTCAGATGCACAAGCTAGTAGGCTGCAAGAGCAAGCCACTGAATCGTTTAGGAGAATTGTAGAAGCTGAATTACTGAGACAACGCCGTCCAGGTGGAATGTTGTACTAATAGACAAAACCCCCTAGAGGGAGGTGACTAGGAGGTTATCAGACTGAGTTAGCACTACTTATATTCTAGAAATTTCTAACACTCTTGCCAGCAATAACTTGTTTTCTGAACCATTCACAAGCATCAGGCTCAAATTCCTTTACATATCTGTAGAAGAGGTATGAAACTTTAACTATTGTGTCGTCATTACCTGCTGTTTTCAATTTGCTCCAGAAAGCTTTAGAGTTTCTTGTCTTGGCTATTTCTGCTAGCTCTTCTATAATTTTTCCGTGTGTGGATATAGCTAGTTTTCTGGCTGCCTCATGTGGAAATAGTGCCTCAACGAGAAGAGGGTTGTCGAATACAATTTTAAAAGCTTGTTTGTTGACCAGGTTTTTACCAAACATTGATTTACTCCTGTAGTTGTTATCTGTTTACCTTTCAAGCAGCTTCTCAAGACGTAAGAGTTGTATCGCCACTTCTGCAACACGATTGCCCCATTCCATGTCCTTACGTGAAAGCAAATAAGTAGCTGCTTCGTGTATTCTGAGTGCCGTCTCTGTTCCCCACCTCTCATCTGACTCGTTTAATAGCTTGATAAATAGCTTGGGTTGACGGCTAGTTATGGATTCTACGTACTTCATCAGCCACAGCTTTTGTTCTAGGTTGAACTTGTAGCTTTTGATGATTGAAGCTTGAAGTTTGGAGCTAAGCATTTGGATACACCTCTTTAGTCAAAACGACTTTTTAATCCTGTGATTAGTACGAATTGTTTGTAATTGTCGGTGGTTTCTGCTGTTTCTCCTTGCACTAGTGGATAGAGGTTTTTAAAGTGTTCGGGACAGACTTCTGTTAGAGCGTGGTACAGCAACCCTCGTCCCATCTGGTAAGCCAATTCGTAGTTAAGTTGTTCCGACGCTGTTTCTGCTAGTAGATTGGTAGCACGACCCAAACCAGCAACGGTGGAGGCTTCAGAACACACGTAAAAAGTTAAATCCTCGAAATTACCTGCTTTTGCTGGTGGTGTAGGAGCTGCTATGGATACCGTTAGCGCAGTCAGTAAGGCTGTAAGTCGTTTCATAATTACCTCCACAAAAGTTAAAATTGAAGTAGTTATTTTAGGAATGCACTCAGGGGGCGATTAGCTCTACCCCCTTTTTTTATTGGTGTGTTAGACTTCCTCCCCTCTAGCTTCACTGTAGGGTTTGAGGTCAGGGCAAACGCCTCTAATAAAAGCATAATGAAATACTAAGAAGCGCTTTGGGCTAAAAATTCTGGAAATAGCAGAGCGG
>NZ_RSCK01000224.1:0-3161 GCF_003991895.1 Chroococcidiopsis cubana SAG 39.79 | reverse complement strand
AAAAAGCCATGTTTGATAACGAGAAATCAAGCCTTTTGGAGTCATCTTGCAGGTTTTTGGTCGTATCTCGGCTCAATGCCACTATTGCCCCAATTACCCAGAGCTGCGAATCTTTGGGAATTAGCCGCTTTACCTACTACAAGCGGCTGCACAAAAACTAAAGTAGTTTACAGGAGTAGCAACTACTAGGAGAATTGCATGAGCCAACAGAGTGTCGAACGAGTTCCGAAGCAAATGCAAGCTAAATTTGAGGAAATCGTCAGCCTCACCGATACCTTTTGCCAAAAGCATCTCAACGAAGAATATGCCCAACTGTGCCGAAAACTGGCGGCGGCGTTGAGTCGGAAACGTCCTTCACCCTTAGCGAAAGGCAAGGTTAACACTTGGGCTTGCGGTATCGTCCACGCACTAGGCATGGTGAATTTTCTGTTTGACCCAAGCCAAACACCCCACATGAGTGCGAGTGAAATTTACCAGCAGTTTGGGGTGAGCCAGAGTACAGGCTCAGCCAAGTCCAAGCAGGTGCGAGACGCGATGGATATGTACCAAATGGACCCAAAGTGGTGTGTCCCAAGTAACATAGACAAAAATCCCCTAGCCTGGATGGTCTCAATCAATGGCTTGATTGTGGATGTCCGTAATGCCCCGCGTGAATTCCAACAAGAGGCATTCCGCCAAGGTTTAATTCCTTATCTGCCAGAAGATGAACAAAAGTAAGGAACAGAAACTAATTGCCAATACCCTACACGGTTGCAAGCGCCAAATCACCGCCTAGAAAAAAATATCAGTCATAGATGAAGTCTTCAGAGCCATGTTGTCAGAATTGATGACTGGATAATCGACAACTCTACCATTATTCAAAAAGGAGTATTAACCGATGCAACTAGAAGATTACTTCAACTTTCTCGCACCCAATGACATTCGGTTGGCTGGCTCCCGTATCGGGATTGAAACCATTCTATATGAGTACATTTACCGCGCTCGGACTCCAGAAGAAATCGCCCAAACTTATCCTTCCATTACATTAGAACAAGTCTACGCCACAATTCTCTATTACCTGCATAACAAAGAAACTATTAGCAAGTACATTGCTGATTGGTTAGAGTATTGCCTGAAATCAGAGCGAGAGCAGGATGAAAATCCGCCTGCCTTTGTAGTCAGACTTCGCCAGTTAAAAGCAGAGCGAGGAGCAGCCACACAGGTTTTAAATGAGCATTAATTACTTACTGGATGAAAACTTGCCTCCTCTGTATAAAGTGCAGCTTCTCCGCCGCCAAAGCGATCTAATCGTTTGGATGATTGGAGAGCCTGGAGTTCCCCCTACAGGCACATTAGACCCAGAAATTCTATTGTGGTGTGAGATAAATAACTTTATCTTAGTCACAAATAACCGCAGTTCCATGCCCGTACATTTGGCAGAGCATCTAGCCCAAGGACACTATATCCCAGGAATTTTTGTCCTGCGTCCCAGAGCAGAAATCGGGCAAGTCCTTGATGACTTAATTCTAATTGCTTTGGCAGGAAATGAAAATGAATATCAAGACCGAATTGTTCATATCCCTCTGAGTTAATTGGGGCGGATGTAGCAAAAAACTCTATTGGCGAATTCAAAAACGAGTCAAACGAGCATGGCTTACTCCCCGTTCTGGGGTTCACAAAGAATCTTTCTCCCGTGTTAGTGCAAATACTTGAAAACAGTCAAATTTAGGGAGTGAATTTTTCTCTAATGCTTTGAAAGTAGAACAAGCTAAAGTCGCTTTATTGGAAAAATTTTTGCAAAATTAGAATAAAAAAAGGCTTAGTTGAGATAAAATTATGTTTATTTAAAGCCAAATATTATAAAAATTAACTGTGGCTATAATAGAATCTACTAATTCTAAAAGCAACCTAACTAAATTTATCCTGAATCTCCGTAATTCAGAAAAATCTGCTCCAATTAATCAGATTAATATTAGTGCGGAAATTGATACAAGTTTATTTGTTGACAGGGAACAATTGATAGAGGCGTTACGAGCTGGCTTCTTAGTATTACAGTTGTAGATAAGCTAAACTGTATTTAGAAGTAAATAGATAGTAGCGATGCTCGACCCATCCAACGTGTTTCTCACAGGTGTTGCGTTAGAAGCGCTGTCTCAATGGGACAACACACTAAAGACATTTCAGCAAAAACTGGGAAAGCACTTTGCCCGTTCGGAAGCACGTAGAGCAGCCTTTGATTATATCCAAGCACTATTGAGTCCAGTTGAGCGTAAGAACGGCTGGCAGATAGCAGAACAAGTAGGGGATGTCAATCCCTATCGCTTCCAACATCTACTAGGACGAGCACAGTGGAATGCGGATACAGTGTGTGCAGCGATTCGGCAATATGCAGTGGAGCATTTGAAGAGCGAGACGGATATTTTAGCCATTGATGAAACAGGCTTTCTCAAGCAAGGAGAGCAATCAGTAGGCGTACAAGTGCAGTATTACGGTACAACTGGGCATTTGGAGAATTGCCAGGTGGGTGTGTTCATGTCCTATATCAGTGACAAAGGACAGACGTTAATAGATCGCCGCTTGTATCTACCGCGTTCATGGACAGAAGATCAAAACAAACGTAAGAAGGGGGCGGTTCCAGAAGAGATTCTGTTTGCGACTAAACCTCAACTAGCTATTCAGATGTTGGAGTCAGCGATTGCTGAGGGAATTCGCCCTGCCTGGTTTGTAGCTGATGAAGTTTATGGGAATGATGGTTCGTTCTGGTGGTGGCTGGAAAAGACTGCCAAACAGCCCTATGTACTGACGGTGAACAAGAAGCAACCTGTAGTAATTGGTTGGCAACGTTATCGAGCCGAAGACTTACTGCCACAATCAGACTCCCAGCAGTGGCAGCGCCTTAGTTGTGGCGCTGGCAGTAAGGGAGAAAGATACTATGACTGGGCGAGAGTGCCAGTTAATTGTGACAAATCAGACGGCTTTCAGCGTTGGCTGCTGTTTCGTCGCTGTTTGGAGCATCCTGATGACCCTCGCTTCATCAGCTACTACCAGGTATTCGCCAACAGCAATACGACTTTAGAAGCGATGGCTCAAATAGCTGGACAACGATGGCGAATTGAAGAATGCTTTAAGTTTGCCAAAGATCAGTTAGGTTTAGGGGAATATGAAGTTCGCTCCTGGCATGG
>NZ_RSCK01000223.1:0-3177 GCF_003991895.1 Chroococcidiopsis cubana SAG 39.79 | reverse complement strand
AACGCAATCCCCTCTTGCCCAAATGGGATATTCTTATCCGACCTGCCTCATAGGTATTTTGTTTCTTGGAGATCGCCTAACTCCAAAGAAGGTATTTAAATATGACAATCACCAAGGAAACAAAAAGCCTCAGTATGCCCTGGGAGCAAGAGTACGGGTATTCTCAGGCGGTGAAAGTTGGGGATACCAATAAGCAACTCATTGAAGTCTGTGTTCTGGAGCCATCAACCCTTTGAGAAATAAGAAAGATAACTAGAACATTGTTGAGTGATTCAACTTACAACATGGAGAGAAGAAACGATGACAATTACGCCTAGTCAGAATAAAACGTTGTTTGATTATCTCGCAGCACTGCTCACAGGACAGCTTATTTTGCCGGATGATGCTGCCTACGAATCGGTGCGCCAACTCTGGAATGGCAGGGTGAAGACCCGCCCTGCTGCGATCGCTCGTTGTTTAACTGTAGAAGATGTTATTCATACGGTTCGCTGGACGCGAGAACATGGATTACCACTTTCGGTTCGAGGCGCAGGACACGAAATTTTTGGGCGATCGCTGCGCGAGAATGGCGTAGCGATCGATCTATCTCAGATGAAAGCTATTACCGTCGATCCAGTTGCACACACAGCCCAAGTTCAAAGTGGAGCAACGGCTGGTGAACTGATCGGAGCAGCAGAAAAATATGGATTAGCGACGACTACAGGAACCGTCTCCAGCGTTGGCATGACAGGACTGACTTTAGGAGGAGGCTATGGCTCACTGATCGGGGCTTACGGACTAGCTGCCGATAACCTGCTATCCGCACAGGTCGTAACCGCCGACGGGCAACTTATCACCGCAAGTGCCGAAGAGCATTCAGACTTGCTTTGGGGACTGCGGGGTGGGGGTGGTAACTTTGGCGTTGTGGTTTCCCTGGAGTATCGTCTGCATTCACTTACGACAGTGCTATCGGGGATGCTGCTCTATCCGCTAGAGCAAGCTAGAACTGTGCTAAGCAATTTTAACGAGTTTATCACCACTGCACCCGATGAATTAACCATCCGGTCTGGATTTCTTCAAACACCCGATGGCGCAACAGCTCTGTTTCTCTCACCCACCTATTGTGGTGCGATTGCAGCAGGTGAGGAGGTGATTGCACCCCTGCGTACTTTTGGTAATCTATTAGTCGATCGGGTACAACCCGTTACATATAATGACCTGATTCATCAGTTGAATGTGTTTACCCCAGCAGGTCGCCACTACTACCTTCAAACTCGCTCGCTAGCTGGGTTGCAGACTGAGACGATCGAGGTGCTGATCGAACAAGGACTGCCCCTTCCTTCCCCGTTTTCGACGATCAACATTCATCACTTTCATGGAGCTGCGAGTCGTGTGGGTGTATCCGAAACCGCTTTTGCGCTGCGTCAGGATCACCTCATGATTGAGATAATCGCCGCCTGGGAACCCCAGTCTCCCGACGAAGAGCAACGGCATCTCCAATGGGCACAGCACATCTCACGCTCCCTTGCACCCTATGCCTTCAAAGGGGGATATATCAATCTCCTGGATCGGGAAGAGCAGGAACGTGTTCCGCTCGCTTTCGGGTCGAACTATGAGCGCTTGCTTGACCTCAAGCGGAGATATGACCCAGATGACGTCTTTCATTCGACGATCGGACATCTTACGCCCTAATCATTAGGAGCAATTTCATGACCCAATCTTTTTGGTTTTTTGGTTCTTACCTCACCATCCTTGCCGATCGCACTACGACCGGAGGACAGTACGATCTAATTGAAGGTTACTTTCCACCTGGCTCCCAGACTCCTCCCCATCGCCACACGCGCTATTTGGAGCAACTCTATGTGCTGGAAGGAGAATTCACGATTTGGGCAGGTGAGAACAAGTTGGTACTCAGCACTGGTGAAAGCTTCCTAATTCCGGTTGGCACACCTCACGTCGTTGCCACAATTGGCGACCGACCCGCTCGTGGATTGATAATTGCTACGCCCAGTGCCTTTGCCCGATTGATTGCCGCAGTAGGAACGCAGGATAAGACAGAAACACCGGACATGGCACTGTTCGATCGCGTTTCTGCTGAGATTGGCGACGAGATTTTAGGATCGTCTGGAACCTTACCCTCCGCTGCTACAAAAACGTAGTAAATCCATTGGCTTCAACGTGTATTTCTATCAATCAGCAATAAGGACTTATGAGTCATGTTAATATCAAAAACTTTTGGATCAAATCAACAATTCATTAATGCTTAAAATTGCATTCAATTTATGGATTACTAATCATCAAAAACCTGGCTTTTCGGGTTCCGTAGATTAGCAATCAATTCAAGGAGTAATCTCTATGTCCAAAATCAAACCTTCGATCGTTCTGGTTCATGGTAGCTGGGCGGATGGTACATCCTGGCAGCATATTATCCCACTTCTGATACAGGCTGGCTATAACGTGACCGCTGTGCAAAACCCGCTGATTTCTCTTCCAGATGATATTGCTACAACCAAGCGGGCGATCGATTCTCAACCAGGACCTGTTGTTGCAGTCGGTCACTCCTACGGTGGAGCCATAATCACAGGCGCGGCGGTTGGTAGCCCGCAAGTGAAAGCCTTGGTTTATATCGCGGGTTGGGCATTAGCACCAGGCGACAGCATTAGCCAGTTAATTGGCAAATACCCATCCCCTCCACTCGTCACAGCAATTGTTCCAGATGCAGGAGGCTTCCTTTACATCGAGCGCGAGAAGTTTCACGAGGTCTTTACTCATGACGTATCGATAGCCGAAGCGCAAGTGCTGGCAGTCACGCAAAAGCCTGCCGCTAGCATCACGTTTGAGCAATCGGTGGAAAGCGCAGCTTGGCAGACTATCCCCTCATGGTATCTCTTAGCTCAGGAAGACCGAGCCATTAACCCTGAGCTTCAGCGATTCATGGCAAGCCGAATCGATGCCAAAGTTACTGAGCTTGAAGCAAGCCATGTGCCCTACATTTCTCGTCCCAGAGAGGTTGCCAATCTGATTATTGAAGCAGCAAGCTCTGCTGTGGAGTAATTCGATCGCCGCGCAATTGTGGCGTATACAAGAAAAGATTGTTTTGTAAGTTGCTTAGAACAATCTTTAGGCGATCTCCAAGAAACAAAATACCTATGAGGCAGGTCGGATAAGAATATCCCATTTGGGCAAGAGGGGATTGCG
>NZ_RSCK01000222.1:0-3187 GCF_003991895.1 Chroococcidiopsis cubana SAG 39.79 | reverse complement strand
CGATTTGGTACTTCATTCATGGCTACAATGCAGAGTTAGACAGGATTTGAGCTTCACCACTACTTCCATATCACTACCCCTCAAATGTTTCCAGAAGTAGCTAACAGTGCCATTAACTATGGCAACTGATTTGAAAATTACCTGACTTTTTGTTTAGCTATCTTTAGCATCACGAACAAAAATGATGAGAAAATGACAACAAATGATAAAGATTTCAGTTTTTAGAATATTTGATGAGCCATGAAATGAGGACTGTGAAGCTCTAATCTTATTTTTAAGTTTTGACTTGTCTTCGCCAGAAAAAATCTCTAACACCAGATATATATCTTTAGAGACGTGAGGGTAATTTATGTTTACTTCTCGCTCAGATTCGACCACAGTAATATTCAAGATAATTCTTTAGAACGGGTTTTAAAACTCCCTTTCTCAAGATAAAGATATAGAAAAATTTAAGTTTCGATTTCTGTCTAAAGATTGTGGTAAGCGGCTCGGAATTGAGTCTATTAGTATACAAGTAAAAGACTTGAAAAGAACGAATATGAAACTAAAACCTTTGTTCGGTATTGTCATGACAGCCTAGCAAAGAATCTCAGCAGGAAACACCCACTGACGTTGATGAAGAGCGTACCGTAGGGAATTGCAGTGCCAAACAATTGTACGAACCACGCACCGAGGTAATAGCGGCTAAGCGCAAAGCGCGATTGCTCTTGGTGCGATCGCAAGAGAAGTGCGAAGTACGGGATCTTTGAGCATATTTCAGGATTCCGACGAATTAACCAACGAATTGGTTATCTTCAACGACAATTACCGGAATCGGACTCGATTCTAGTACTGCTTGGGAAACCGAACCGACTAAAACTTCATCCCAAGCTTGATGTCCCCGTTTACCGATGACAATCTCAGCCACTCCATATTCTCGCGCCACTCGAACAATAGTCTCTGGAACCGAGCCTTCTAGGGTGATGAATTGATGGCGGATATCTGCTAAAAGACGTTGGGCTTTTTCTTTGAGCAATGCCACTTTTTGAGAATCTTGCCTGCGGATGACGTGCAACACGATCGCTTCACTATCGCTCCGACGGGCAAGTTCTGCGGCTTTTGTTAGCACTTGAGCGGCTAAGGGGGAGGTATCCACGACTGCTAAGATAATAATGCGGCGAGTCACTGCTACCTTTGTCGGGTCAACCTCACCACGCTCCAGTAGTTTCGGCGCAAATGTCGGAATTGCCCAAGCTCCTAGAGGCGCAGTGACCAAAATTGACAGCGCCGCGATCGCCAGAATTGTTTCTCCTCCTTCGATCCCAGATGCTAACGGTAGTGCGCCGATTGCTGCCTGAACGGTTGCCTTAGCAGAATTACCAGGTAAGAGAAATAATCGCTCCCGCCAGTTCCAGTTGCTACCCAAGGTAGACAAGTACCAGCCAATCGCCCGTCCGATTAGGGTTCCAATTATCAGAATCAGTAGCCCTGGAAGTAAAATTTTTCCTAACACTTGCAATTGAATGCTTGCCCCTAGCAAGACAAACAAGACAATTTCCGCTACCACCCATAAACTATCAAACCCACTCCGCAATCGTCGCGCTAAAGGCGGATCGAATGCGATCGCAAAAAATCCGATTGCCATCACAGCCAAGTAGCCAGAGAAAATTGGCAATTTCTCTGCCGCTACCACGAGCAACAGAGCCAAACTTGCCGCTACCAACGTATCTTGTACCGCATTCTGCGTCCAGTTTTGCTTTGTTAGCAGAGATACCAAAAGCCGCGCCGTCAGCAGCCCTAGTACAACTCCCAGCACAATTTGGAAAATAATTTGTAACGGCAGCAGATGCAGCGCGCTTAAAGTTAAACCTCCCGGTAACTTTACACCTGCTGCACTCCCTTGGGAAAGGAATGTCAATAACAGGCTAAATACTAATAGCAGCAAAACATCTGACAGAGCGCTACCCGTCAAAATCGCATCGGGAATTCCTTTGTTTACGCCCCAACCAAGGCTTTTCAATCGCAACATTCCTGGCACGATGACAGCCGGAGACTCTGCCCCAATGATGCAACCCAGCATTAATCCAGTGAGAAAGTCAAACTGAAAAATTGTCATTGCAGCCAAAGCAACAGCTATTGCCTCACACGCCGCTGGTAAAAATCCCAATCGCAGTGCTACAGATCCCTGTCGGGCTAGCTTTTCCCGATCCAGCCCTAGCCCTGCCTTCATCAAAATTGCCATCACAGCGATCGTTCGCAGAGTGCCAGCTGCCTCCAGAACGCTAGGGCTAATTGCATTTGCCACCTGTGGACCTAAGAAAATCCCCACCAGCACCATGCCTACCAGCGCCGGAATTTTCAAGCGACGAGCAATTTGACCGCCAAAAAAGCCAAATAGCAAAATCCAGATAAAGCTCTCTAACATCGCGCAACTACGGGTTAGTTAACAGTTGAACCGTAACTCGCGTTGGAAAGTTAGATTGGCTAGCGATAGCCCTACCCTTCCGCCGCAAGCCGGAACAGTAGGAGCCATCAGCCTTCTGGTTGTCATGTCAATTTCCAGATGGCAGTTAAGGCGAGCCCCATCACCTCAGATTATTTTTACAATTGTAAAACCATCCGTGCCGTCCATAAGTATATCGAGACGATTGTGCCTCAAGCAAGTGTGGGATAAACAGCAATATCTTCCCAAGTCCAAGGTTCTGAGGTTAGGTCTGCCCTTTGAGCAGTAGTACCATTACGGGAATGTACCCAAATCCAATTGAAATAGCTCAGGACAAGCCTTAAAGTAACTTTCGTCTGCTCCCAGATTTGCCCAAACTTATTTTGTCGTCGATGCCACCGCCCTGTTTGCTGCCGGATGATACCATTATGCGTAACTTTACAGCTTACTACCGCTTTTTTACAAGATAAAAAAATAAGTTTCTGTCTTTTTTAGAAACTTTAATAAACATGAAAATCACAATAAAAATAACTGCCTTGGGTAAGAAGTCGCTCTGTATGAAGAGTGACTTATTTATTGAAATTAAGTAAGCGTTAAAATATTTGCTACTAAAGTATGTTGATTAGCCTGACCGCCAATTGTGACTGAAAAATGACAAACATCTAACGGCTAGTAATAGATAATATAGCACGGCTTACGCTGCTGACGGTAAGCCGACAGGAATCTTAGGGGCAATTGATGCTAGAGCATTTTCTAGTCTACTGA
>NZ_RSCK01000221.1:0-3299 GCF_003991895.1 Chroococcidiopsis cubana SAG 39.79 | reverse complement strand
TAAATCTCAGCATTGACCAAAAAGTGGTCACTTCAACAGGATTGACCGCTTTTTTCTTGATTTAGTCTAAACTCCAGTCCAAAGCGTTGTATGGCATGACCACGAAGTCCAACTACGAGATATGCCCGGTCGTCTTCTTCCCAATAGTCGATTACCTTGACATGTAGCATTTGCCCCACGCCGGTCCTCAGAAATCGTTCAAACACTATTGGTTTGTGACTACCAACCGCTTCGTAGCACAGGATCTTCTGTTTCGTTTCCGCTTTGCGTCCTTTGTATGTCGTCACTGGGTACGCAGCTTCAGCGGGTTCAACCGCACCGATAATGTATCCTCGATCCAAAAATATCTGCTGAAATTCCATGATTACTATACCTGAGATCTTGCACTATTCTCAATAAAGGGTTGCCAAAAGAGCCAAAATCTGGAAGAAAGGGCGTAGGAATAATTTGAGTTGACGATTATGGAAACCATCGTCGAATACGCCCAAGGGCTAGTCTATAGCCTTCTTTGCTTAATGCCTAGCACATACCAGAAAGCCAGTCTAAACGCCCTGTTCGGGCTGTTTCTTGAAGCTCAAGGATATCCTTTACCCCAGCACACCCAGGTGAAATCCGCTTCTTCATTGAGTCGATTTTTGAATCACTACAATTGGTCTACTCGTAGCGTGATTCGCACGACTCGTCAAATGGTGTTGCAGCAAGTGACCGCTCATCCCCCTCATCCAAGCACTCCTTTGCGAGTGTTGATCGATCTAACGACATTAGAAAAGTGCGGCAAGTTTTTGCAGTTGAGTACGCCGACGAATGACCCCAAGGCACCTGACCCCTGGGTGAGAATACTTAACGGTAAGCGGGGATTACATTTAGTAGTATTGTACCTGGTGGTGGGTGAGTGGCGAGTGCCTTGGAGCTTTCGGGTCTGGCGGGGCAAAGGCTATCCCAGCCCAGTACAATTAGCGTGCAAGTTGTTGGCAACGGTTCCAACCCAGTTGAGTCAGGGCAGGGTGGTGATTGTACAGGCAGATACGGAGTTTGGCACCGTAGAGTTTCTCACAGCAGTGCGAAAGCAGTCGTGGCGAGCAGTCGTGGGGATGCGCTGCAATCGCAAAATGCAGGACGGTCGTCATCTAAAGCAACTGTATCGCCATGCCAACCGTGGACAACAGGTGTATTTAGCGGGAGACACACAGCCACTGACGGTGTCCTGGTTCTGGCTCAAACGAGCCGAAGGCAAGCGAGAACTGCGCTTTGTCGTTTCTACCCATCCTTACTCTGGCATTTATCTGGTGCGGCTAGGACGTAAGCGCTCTTGCATTGAGGGCTTTTTCAAAACGAGCAAACATCGTTTTGGGCTGCATCGCTTTGGGCAAACTACGAAACTTGGTGTCTATCGCTGGCTCATCCTATCGCTAATTGCCTATCTATTGGCGCATTGGATTGACCAATGGTCACTACCTCCTGTCCTGGATTGGAAAGCTGCCAGTGATTTGGCATTAACTGTACTGTTTCCCTCGGTTCTGTGGTTACAATTGCTGCGGTTCATCCGAGTCAATGCTGACATTGCTGCACAATTCGATTTTGAAATTATCCTCAAACCTTTACCCATTCTTGCTTATCGAGAATGCTGCAAGATCTGAGATACCTTAGAAAGAATAATCGGAGGCGATCGCGGACTGATTTTTCTCTGACGGTAGAAATCTTAGAGGTTAGGTGCTGGCGGGAGACGTTGTGGAAGGTAGACGTAGTAAGGGTTGTGCGAGGGACAGGAAGGTGGGTCTATCTAAGTGTTGGTACGTTTGTATGGTTGGGGGTGTTTGCGGCGGTTCTAGAGCGCATTACGTTGACTAAGTATTAATACTTACGAATGTGTGGGTTATGGCGATCGCTGAAACGGACTAGGTATAAACTCATAGAGGCTGGAAGGTGGCAAAACGCGGCGCTTACAAAAGGGGTGTCTCAGTTACGGAGAAGTCGTGATTGTGGCGGTTGTTGAAAAAAGAGCAACATTCATACCCAACAAATGCCCCCAGTAATTCTTTCAAAACCAGAAAATGCTCTGTGTATACTATATTGATGACCATCGAACCGTCAATCGAGATTCTCTCGTCACAAACAAATACGTTTTGACGGTGTACAAAATTTGTTACAAAATGAAATTTTTTCAGTCTTCTTTGATAGCCTCAAATGACGCAATCTCGTTGAACTAGTAAAAAAGTGTAAATGAATCTATCCAGAAGGTATTTATCAGGGCTTCAAGGCGTTGCTATCGACCGCTAATGAGATGATAGGACGTGGGGTGTTATGGTTGTTTGTAAGATAGTTGGTTCTTGGCGGAGATTAGCGATCGCATAAAAAAAGCCCCCAGATAAGAGGGAGTGATAGAGGGGTTGGGATGGTGGTTTTAATTACTCGGCACGCTAATTCATAAACTTTTATTGCATTATGCACAAGAAGGTCATAAGCGAGTTGATAAAACTCTTGAGTCTATGGCTGCGATCCTTGAACCCGTATTCGATGAGCTAGTTCATACTAGTGGTGCCATATCCTAATAGTTATAATTACGGAAACCAATGATAAATAAGGTGTTAGTAAGCACCTAAGAGACTACACTATTAAATAGTTGAAATACTTTAACTAAAAATAGACTCATAAAAGAGTGAAGCTTATGCTGCAAAAGATACAGTTTATTTTTATTGATCGTTATATGGCTGTATAGGTGTGGGGTCGATAGCGAACTTATGAGTGTAGAGATACTGGAAAACCAGACAATTTATACCATCAGTAGTAAACAATTCATGCGCAACATTATTAAGTTTACTTATGACGATGGGCGCGTGAAAGCTGAATGTTACTTACACGATGGTGTAGCGGAATTGAAACAAGTGGATGACGGTTGGAAAGTAGTCAGGATTGTGTATTAACCCTCCTCTATCACCAGGACACGCAATGAAAACCCTAAACACAAAATTCACCCGGCAACTCCTTTCTAAAATTGGACTGTACCGACCAATTAGATCTATATATAGGTATTTTGAACACCGTCAAGAGGTAGCTTTTTACTCGAAGCTATTAAAGCCAGATAGTCTTTGCTTCGATGTTGGCGCTAATGTTGGCAAAAAAACCTTTGCAATGCTAGAGGCAGGTATGAGGGTGGTAGCGTTTGAGCCTCAACCTGATTGTATGCACGAGCTTAAGGTCAGGTGTATAAACTACCGTAATGGCGGTTTCTATCAAACAGAATACCAGTTGAGCTAAGATGCAATTATGCGCTCAACCTTGTAGGAGCAAAGCCTTGGAGC
>NZ_RSCK01000220.1:2509-3319 GCF_003991895.1 Chroococcidiopsis cubana SAG 39.79 | reverse complement strand
GATGTGGCAATTTGGCGCACGGCTTCACCTTGTTCGCCGATCAGCAGACGGTAATAGAGTTCGCGAATTATCAGCGGTGCTAGCATGGGACTATGTTGCGGCGTATCTAAGAGCTTGACCAGGCGAAGGGCACACTCGATCGCCTCAACATCGACGTTGCTGACTGATATACCTCGGACAGAGTTCTCTTTTTTACCCACACTAGAACTCATTTGGGCAACCAGATCGCACAGTTGCATCGGGTCTAAGTTTAGTTTCAGTCCTAAATACGGTTTGTTGGGTGTCGCCTGGGCTACAAAGCTACTCAGTGGTAAATCGACCGAAACGACTAGATATTGCCCTGCGCCATACTGATACCTCTGTTCATCCAGCAACACTTCTTTTTGTCCTTGCACGACGATCGCCAGGATCGGCTGATACACGCCATGAAGTGCGGTAGATACAGCATCCGATCGCGTCAAATCCAATGGCGCGATCGCAGTTGGTTGGATAATGTTGCCGTTGGCATCGGTGTGCCGCATCACCAGTGTCGCGAGTTCTTGGCACCGATCTGCGATTACGTCAGAATTGGAGATTTCGATCGTCATAGAGACTCGCTCAGCCTTACTCTTAACGATTATAGAACCTATGACAATCTCTGTTTTGGAGAATTAGGCAATCATCCAATAGGTTTAGGTATTTGAAAAGCCCAATTCTATTCGTAGGATGAAGTCAGCTCAATTACAACTGTAGAAGATAAGGCAATGACGAACGATCTTGCCCGTTTTACCTATCCAGGCTATGCCGCATATGCCAGCGCCAAAGGAGCGT
>NZ_RSCK01000220.1:0-2499 GCF_003991895.1 Chroococcidiopsis cubana SAG 39.79 | reverse complement strand
CGAGGTTCTGACTCGGTATCTAGCAAAGGAATTGGGACACAGGCAAATTGCGGTGAATACAGTCGCACCAGGAGCGATCGTCACCGATTTTGGCGGTGGTAGAGTGCGGGACAATCCAGGCATTAACAGCTTCATCGCATCGCAAACCGCTCTAGGTCGTGTGGGTGAGCCGGATGATATTGGAGGTGCGATTGCAGCGTTGCTGTCTGAAGAAAATCGCTGGG
The DNA here is from genome assembly GCF_003991895.1 of Chroococcidiopsis cubana SAG 39.79. Taxonomy (NCBI): domain Bacteria; kingdom Bacillati; phylum Cyanobacteriota; class Cyanophyceae; order Chroococcidiopsidales; family Chroococcidiopsidaceae; genus Chroococcidiopsis; species Chroococcidiopsis cubana. The sequence continues at coordinate 2,275 of NZ_RSCK01000220.1, read as the reverse complement.
TGAATGGACAGAGAATCGAAGTCTCTGGTGGTCAATCTCTCTAACTCAAATCAACTTCAATCGCGAGAAAAGTCATGTTCAACGTAGAAAATAAAGTCATTGCGATTACTGGAGCCAGTAGTGGCATCGGAGAAGCTACCGCCAAGTTACTTGCCCAAAATGGTGCTTATGTTGTTCTAGGGGCACGGCGAACCGAAAAGCTGAAAAAGATTGTCAAGGAAATACACCAGCAAGGGGGTACAGCCGAATTTAAAGCTCTCGATGTCACCAATCGCGAGGATGTGAAAGCCTTTATTGAGTTTACCAAGGATAAGTTCGGTCGCGTCGATGTCATCTTCAACAATGCAGGTGTGATGCCCCTGTCCCCGTTGAATAGCTTGAAAGTCGAGGACTGGGATACCACAATCGACGTGAACATTCGTGGTGTATTGAATGGCATTGCGGCTTCTTTGCCGATGATGGAGGCACAAGGCGGCGGACAGATTATCAATACAGCGTCTATCGGCGCACATTTGGTAGTGCCTACTGCCGCAGTGTATTGCGCCACCAAATATGCAGTTTGGGCAATCTCCGAAGGACTGCGGCAGGAATCGAAAAATATTCGCGTCACCACCATCTCTCCTGGTGTGGTAGAAACCCAACTCGGTGCAGAAATTACAGATAATGCAGCAAAAGACCTAATGAAGGAAATCCGTAAAACCGCACTGACTCCAGATGCGATCGCCAGAGCCGTTTTGTATGCGGTGTCCCAGCCGGACGATGTTGATGTCAACGAAGTGATTGTCCGACTAACGAAGAGCGCATTCTAGGCAACACTCACAGTTTGTAACGAAGTTTTACAAAAACTGACATTCTCCTGAAAAGAAAAAATTTAGTCCAGAAGTAACATACATCAGTTCGCGATCGTCGATCGTGTAGTTTGCAGGCACATCCTAGAACAAGCTATGAAGAGTTACTGGCGTACTGATGTTTTCGATGCGATGCAACCTGCTGGAAGTAGATAGAATTTTTTGCAGTGTGACCAATTTAACAATAGCACCAAATCAAATAGATGGGTCAAATGCTAAAAACAAAATTTACGACAAGTAACTCGATCGGCTCAGTCGAACCCGACCAGTGGTTAAATAAATCTCTGGTGTTATCCAGTAAGCATTTGGGCTGAAATGAGATTTTGGTTCAACAGTATCAAAGCTTTCCAACATCAACTGAAGTTGAGATTCCTGCCCTGTCAAATCACTGGCTCAACTTACCGCTAGGACAACCCATTCATTTGACCCAGAAGCGTGACAACGCAAAGCATGAGTCTATTGTTCAAAAGGGTGACTGTATTTTTGTTCCGGCGGGACAACCGAGCTACTGGCACTGCGGGGAAAGTGTAAGCTATAAGTCAATGCTGCACATTTACTTGAAGCCAGAGTCGATCGCGCAAGTTGTTGAAACATCGGAGCTAGAGAGCGATCGAGTTAATCTCGTGAACTGCTTCTCTAAGACCGATTTGCAGCTTCAGCAGATCGCAATAGAGATTTATCACTGGTTGAAATTGCCAAAGTCATCAATATTAGCCCCACTTATTTTGCTAGTTTGTTCAAACGCGCTACAGGTATTTCTCCGCATCAGTATGCGATCGAATAGCGAGTGGAGCGGGCAAAAATGCTGCTGTCAAAAACGGATTTGGAGATCGCCAACATTGCCTTACAAGTAGGTTTCTCCAGTCAAAGTCATTTAACTCAACAGTTTCAGCGATTCACCGGAATGACACCAAAACAGGTGCGCCCTTCATCAGAAGAATTTGATAAATCGTGGTAAGAATCACCAAAGAAGTTGAGCATTGGAACTCTTTACACTTGGGATAAATAAAACAAGGAGATAGAAGGAATGCGATCGCGCCCTCATCTTCTGTCTAAATCTGCCAAATACACAAAGGAGAAAAACAATGGCTGCTGTAGAACTTTATAACGACAGCAATTTCAGAGGCAAGTTAGTGGAAACAAATAGTGACACTCCAAATGTAGGTAATGATGTTAACGATCGCGTGACTTCAATTGTCATTAATCAGGGAACTTGGAGATTTTTTACAGATTCTCAATTTCGGGGTGTCTCTGCCGATTTGGGACCAGGACGTTACCCTAACATAGGTCTTGGAACCATTCCTAATGACTCAATCAGATCCTTCCGTAGGATTGGGTAGGTGAAGCAATAGGGTGGATTATCTCCCCTATTTCTTTACCTATTTGTAGGAGTAGAAAATGCCAGAAACAATCTATTGCTGACAATC
>NZ_RSCK01000219.1:0-3381 GCF_003991895.1 Chroococcidiopsis cubana SAG 39.79 | reverse complement strand
CGCCTGCCGCGCTGCTTGGATTGCCGTATCTGCATCCGCTTGGTCACTCCAGGGGATTTGGACAATAGTCTGCCCAGTGATAGGGCTTTTTCGTTCGTAGATCTGACCGGAAATTGGCGATACCCACTTGCTATTAATAAAGTTCTGGTAGCTACGCACTGCCGCTGTTTTGGGTTTGCTAACTTCTGTTGTCATTGTGGTAATGTCCTAGAGCGATTATTTGACTCTTAAACTAGTAAATCAAACTCAGAGCAATGGATACCGCAGATACCATCTCACGAATACAAGGATGATTTCCGGCTGATAGTGCCGCCACTTGAAAGGATACTTGGAGTTCATTGAGAGCGTATTTAACTTTCTAGAGAAAATATACTACCAACTCCGCACCGCTTTTTGCAACACAACCCCGGAATGACCCCTAGCGACTATCGCAGAAATTAGATTTGAGGGGTAGCTGGCGTGACTTGGGGCAGCATAACCGTCACGCTCGCTGGACGCAGATAACCTCATGTGCATCACCCATCAATTCTAAACGATCCATGGGTGTTGTTAGCGGTCTTTTTCTCGAACTTTTTGACTGCTTCCTTATGTGCCTCCTCAATCAGAGGAAAAACATTCTCAAATTTGTCTCGGCTAGGGGAAAGTATTTGTGCCCAGAACATCCAAGCGTAAATTGGATGCGGCATCAGCTCATTTAACTTTGTAAAGTCGTGACCCGTTGCAACAATACCACCCTTGTCAGGGCGTGCTGGTTTCTGACCAAATAAGCGAACGTAGGTTTTGGGGTTAAAACCGATAGCAACTCTAAATACACCTTCTCGATCGAGATTTGATGCTTTGTCGTTTTCGCCATTATGTTGCTTGATCGTGCAAAAATAAACACCATTAGGCAACACGCTACCAGGATTGTAAAACAGCGACGTTTCGCCCCAACTGGCTTTCGGAACTACACCCGAAAGTTTATTGCATATATATTGGATGATTTCTTCTGGTGTCACAGTTTCTCCTGATGGTATTGATGCTCCTATAGATGTCAAGGAGTTACCTGGCTCAAAGGATTAACCACTTCAGTAGTTGAGAGAGTTTTGCGAATAATTTGATAGATTTCCCGAGCTAGATAGCGTTTGAGACAACGAATAATCTCTCGTTTAGACAAACCTTGTGCAGTCCGACGAGCTAGATAAGCCTTAGTTGGCTCATGGTATCGCATCCGGACAATCACTACTCGGAAAAGAGCAGCATTCGCTTGGCGGTTTCCTCCTCGGTTGAGCCGATGTCGCTGGGTTTTACCAGAGGAAGCAGGAATGGGACAGACACCACACATCTTAGCAAATGCTGCTTCTGAATGCACAAGGGTTGCTATTATCACCAAAGGTAATTAGCATCTCGGCTGCTGTGTCAGGTCCAATTCCGTAAGCTTGTACTAATTCTGAAGCAGCTTCACGGGTGAGGGTGGTTAGATGTTGCGTGTGAGCTTCAATTTCTTGGAGCAACTGCAGCCATCGATTCGCCATTGCAATTAGAGCATATCGCATGGCAGCTGCAGGAGTATCCAACTGGTCAACTTCGAGCTGGGCACAAGCCGCTACCAGTTGCGGAGTAGACAAAGGTTCCAGCAGTGCACGCAAGTCAGTATCCGCAGTTACGAGCATGGCTTTGAGCGAGACTAAGACCTGAGTTTGTGCTTTGACAGCGGTGTCTCGTGCGACTTTGATAATTCTCCTCATTTCAACCGCACCATCAGTTGATTTAGGGATTGCCGTCGCTTGTCCAGATAGCACTAGTCGAGCTGCTTGTTCGGCATCAAGAACATCGTTTTTCCCCTGTAGACGACGGCGATCTCGACGACTTGGGCGGCTGACTTCAATGACCTTGAGTCGAATGGCACTAAGATAAGCTGAAACGCTCATGATTCAAGCAGTTTGCAATTGTCTGCGTAACTCATGTCTGGGTTGCTTCATGAGAGGATAAGACTTAGGGCGACGTTTACGGACTCGTGGTTCACTCCGACCAGGGCGAGTGGGAACAACCTTGTGAACAATAACTTTTAGGAAAGTGCGATAAATTTGGTGACGTTGTGTTGAAGTAGCTACTAACAATTGGGGAATAAAGTTATTTAAATGATGGCGAGTGCCTTGTAGCGATAAGCGCAATGGAGAAGTACCATAAGTAGTGCCAGCCGACCACATCAAACTACGCAGTAAATTGTAAGCAAGCAAATAAACGTAAATTTCTTTGCGTACCATAGAAGGAGTGAGACACCGCAGAACATCCATTCCCAAGGTAGATTTGAGGTGTCTTAAATCTAGCTCAACATGCCATCGCTTACCATAAAGCTCAACAAGTTTTAGAGAAGAATAAGTTGTTGTATCTAATAGAGTCGTGATTAAACTGACTCTTTGGGTACGAAAACCAGGGATGATAATGTAATAGTAAATCTCTCGTACAGTTCTGGAAGGAGGTAAAGCATCAAAATCATCTTTACTCAATCCTTTGGGACAGATTTTAGGCTTATACCAAGTTACTAATTTGTCACAATTCCCAACAATTCTACCTTTTCGTATTGAGGTCGTTCGGGATTGATGTTTACGAAATATAGCCTCACAACCCAAATTTTTGATAGCGGCTATATCAGCATAAGCGCAAAATGCTCTATCTCCCAAAAGGATATCCAATGGATTAAGAAACTGATATAATTTTCTAGCTAATTTAATATCGTGGGTGTTTAGAACATCGATACACAAAGCAACAGCGGCTCCCGTCGCTAAACTAAATATCACACCAATTTTCGCAATGGGAAATCCACACCCAGGCTTTTGAGTCTTTGGCTGAGGATATGCTTTCTGGTTCTCCAGAGTATCAGGCATTGATACCGTAGACCCATCTATCACCTTGACGTTACGACCACACCATAAATATTCACATGTCACTTTCTCTTCTAAACTTTTTGCAGCCCTACCAAAAAGTTTTTCTAACAGCTTTTCTGGTATTCTTGCCCTCGCTTGGCAATAGCCACTTGTATCAGTTGATGGAAGTTCTACTCCTTCGCCTGCTAGATACGCAATTATTTTACTTACGGCACTATGACAACTTTTATCAGTATCTAAAACCTGAGATAAAAATGCCCACAACGTTACAAATGGGTCAAATAGCCGACAACGATATTTAATTTTTAGTTCGTCAAGCACTTGTTGAATTGCTGACTCTGGTAATAATTCCTGAAAAGGCAATCCTAGACTTTTTGTAAATTTTTCCTTGAGGATTTCCATCCGATTTGTCAAGCGTAGTAGCAGTGTATTGGCTTAGGCGGTTTCTATCAAACAGAATACCAGTTGAGCTAAGATGCAATTATGCGCTCAACCTTGTAGGAGCAAAGCCTTG
>NZ_RSCK01000218.1:0-3404 GCF_003991895.1 Chroococcidiopsis cubana SAG 39.79 | reverse complement strand
AAAACCAAGTTATTAACCTTTGACGACAAGAACAATGACGGACGAATTGAGCTAACACCAGATAAAAATACGAGCGAAATCACGATTGACCCCGATATTATTGTCTTGTCTACACCAGAGGTGGCTAGGTTAGCCCCTTGGGTCATCGGACTGGTCGCTGCTGGGGGATTAGCCGCAGCTTTATCTACGGCTAGTGGTTTGCTGTTGGTGATTTCTAGTTCTGTGGCGCACGATATTTACTACCGCATCCTCAATCCGAATGCTTCGGAAACTCAACGGGTGTTTGTCGGTCGGATTATGGTCGGGTTAGCCGTAGTGCTAGCGGGGTATTTTGGGATTAATCCACCGGGATTTGTGGCGCAAGTGGTAGCGTTTGCGTTTGGGTTAGCTGCTGCTAGCTTTTTCCCTGCCATTGTTCTCGGGATTTTTGACAAACGAACGAATCGAGAAGGGGCGATCGCTGGTATAGTAGTTGGGTTATTGTTTACTCTGTTCTACATTGTTGGGGTAAAATTCTACGGAATGCCGCCTTGGTTATTCGGCATTTCTCCCGAAGGCATCGGCACTGTCGGGATGATAATCAACTTTATCGTCACGCTGGTGGTTTCTCGTCTCACGCCACCTCCACCACTTGCCGTACAAGAAATGGTGGAGGATTTGCGAAGTCCTGCCCAAGCAGAATTGCCTGTTAAAATATTGCATTAATTTTTGTCTTGTAGGGGTACTAGAGAATACGCCCTTACCATGTTTCAGTAGCTTTAGATCGGATAAATATCATGTCTTATAGCTCTCAAGTTAGTTTTCAAGCTGCGATTTATTTACAAGTTGTTTTTCAAGCTATTATTTACTTGGCAGCTGTCTATACGAATAACGCAGTGGATAACGCTACTACTGCCCTGTTAGACGCTCGGCAGGCTACGTTGTTGTTAGAAATAGTAATGATTGAATGCAGTTTAGATCGAATCGAGCGGCAAAATCTACTGACACTTGAAGTAGCATATACAGACCTTGAATTTTTTACTGAGAGGTTACTAATAGCATTAGATGTTCTTAGACCCCAATCGTATGAATGCGAAATCAATTTAATTTGGGATAAACTGATTGAATCAGAATAAAAGCTGACTATTAACCATAAATTCAGACTGAAGCACGAGAAAACTTCAATATCTGACAAGGATAGTAGTTCGCAATCGCACACCGGATATTCAAAAACAACGTATGAATCTTATCTTATGAAATTTGCACGCTCGACAGTCTACAAAGCGATCTATTCAGGCATTACCTTAAACCGTGGCATCGATTACTCTTTAGTACAATCGTTGCCGAAAATAAAGTAAAGGGTAGCATATCCACAGTTTCATAACACCTCTCGTTGAAAAAACGGTAGTCCTACACAAGTAAGGATGTAAGTATAGAGAAGAGGTCTTTCAACTCCAAACCATGCCAGTAAATAGTTTTACTTGCCCTCGTTGTCAAGCAGCTCGGATTGTGAAGAACGGCAGAATACATAACGGTCGGCAGAATTTCAAGTTGCTTGCGCTTGCGGCAGGCAGTTTGTTCAACATCCGACCAAAAAGGTGATTGGACAGGAGACTAGAAATCTAATCGACAAGTTGTTATTAGAAAGGTTGTCCTTGGCAGGGATCGCCAGAGTGGCTGGAGTTTCCGAGCAATGGCTTCAAACTTACGTCAACAATAAATATGAAGCGACTCCACAACAAGTTGAGGTAGAGGAGAAAAAAAGGGGCGGCTAACGATTCAATGCGATGAAATGTGGTCATTTGTCAGTAACAAAGGCAATAAACAATGGGTATAGTTAGCTTTGGATATGAAGACGGGCGAAATTGTCGGCTGCTATGTGGGCGCTCGAAATCGATAGCGGTGCGATTGGATTGTGGCAGCCGTTGCCCCCAGTGTATCGGCAGTGTGCAGTTTGTTACACAGATTTTTGGCAAGCATATGAGCAAGTGATTCCTGAATCAAGGCATCGCCCCGTTAGTAAGAAGACTGGTAAAACCAGTTTGATTGAGCGGTTTAACTGTACTCTTCGGCCACGAGTTTCACGTTTAGTCCGCGATACCCTATCCTTCTCAAAAAAGTTGAATAATCACATCGGAGCCATCTGGTATTTTGTACATCACTATAATTCATCCTTACTTATGTAGGACTACCGAAAAAACAAATCGTACAGAACAAGGAGTAAAATCATGGATCTCAAGATGCTAAAAAGTCAAGAACAGTCAGAACAATTACAGAATAAGGAGTTAGAAGCGATAGCGGGGGGGCGACTTAACGACCTAGTAAAAAACCTCTCGTTGCGAGGTAAGGTTGCCAGGTGGGCTGCTGTGGCTGCATCCGTAGTAGGGATGTCTGTTGGTATGGCAATGCCAACTGAGGCGCTTCATCGTACAGATGATTGCGATGAAAGGGGGTTCTTTGCCATCTTTCAAGGATCTAAACACTATGCCACAATGTGCTTCGCTAATGCTGGCGATGCCGAAGTTGTTATCGCTGATGTGCATAGGGTCACCTCAGGAAACAACGCTGGGTATATTATCACTAATAAGGGAAGATTCAACTTCGGGAAATGGAAGGGTTTTGACTTCATCGATAATGGGTATGGCACAGTGACCATTCTCCGCATCGTCATTTACTAATGGAAGCGTAATAGATTATTGGGTACTGTAAATTATCCGTTGATGTCGGTAGACTGTGAGCAAGGGAGACAAGGGGGAACTCCCAACGGCGTTGTTGCATGAATAGAGGGAAATGGTAAATTTTACTTATTCCCCTTCTACTCCTAGTGGGTCATTTGGCATGAGCGTTGCCATTATTTTTGGGGACAATTGTCCGCCGAAGAGGACGACGTGTGCAAGCACCAGACCCACCAAGAGAATGGAGTCGCTGACGCGCTCTGTCTCGACGTTGCGCTCGCAACCCTGCCCAAATAAAAGGCGTTGGTTGTTGGTTCCATCCAAAAGCTGTTGCTTCCAACCACTCAATAATTTGATAGGTCGTTTGCGGATGATGTCCCTCTAAAGCTCGGCGTTTGAGAATCCGTTGAATTGATTCAGCCATATTCAGCCAGCTTCCGCCCAAGGGTGTGTAGAGTGGCATGATGCCATGAGCGCACAGCCACAGCACAAATTGGGGAGTTTTATGTCCTACCAAGTTATCCATCACCAGTAACATCCGTAGTGGTGGTAAATCTGGTGGGAGTGTAAAGCGCACCTTCAAACCCTTCTGCCAACTTTTCCATAACCGTTGATTTTCTTCAGGTTCGAGTAATCGGGCTGGAGTCGGCAGCGATTGTACAACAATAGCTACTAACCAGAGCATAAAATAGTGAACAGTCTAGGCAGCTGCACAAGCAACGTGCTTCTCGTGAAAGAAGTTTTGCACAA
>NZ_RSCK01000217.1:0-3555 GCF_003991895.1 Chroococcidiopsis cubana SAG 39.79 | reverse complement strand
AGACAACGTGTTTCTCGGCTGGTGAGAGAAAGCCTATCATTTTCCAAAAAACTGAACAATCACATTGGAGCTGTTTGGTATTTCATTCATGGCTACAACACAGAGCTAGACAGGATTTGAGCCTCACCACTACTTCCGTATCACTACCATACCGCCAAAGCTCACTCACGCCTAAAGCCTCATAATTATTGAAACGAGTGCGGGATGTAATATCAATTTCAATTGCTAGATCTGGCGGAGGATCTACAGTTAGGTCTATTCGCTTCTTCCCTCTAATAACAGCTTCATTTTGGATATAGAAACAGTCATCTGCCTCTACACCTGCTGCCATAGCTTCGTTTTTAAAAGTTGTAGAGGCAAGACTCCAAAAATCAATATCGAGTTCTTCAAGTAATGCCTTCACCAAATCACCAATCATGACTTTTCCTATCTCATGTTCTGGTAGTGGTGTCACAATCTCCAACATTCCTTGGTAATAATTAATTCTAGCAGCCCGACCTTCCCCTAACTCTGACAAAATGTTTTCATACATCTGCCAGGAAACATTTTTTAATAACAATTGCTGACCTGGTGGAACGATAATTTGATTTAATTCTAGTAGCATAAATGAATTCCTAAAGCACAAGAATTTACCACTACTTGAGAGTCTGCACGTTAGGGTAGTTAAGAATTTTATCGTCAACCGTTAACAACGGACAGTTATAGATTCTTGCAGTTGCAACAATAATCTGGTCGGCGGGGTCGCGGTGAAAACCGACTAATTGTGTTGATTCAACTACAATTGGCAGCGTCAAATCGAGTAACTGTACTCCTGGATAAGCCAAAGCATCATTCAGCCACTCACTGACCGAACAAGATAGAACAAGCTTATTGTTTTCTACTAATTTAGCGACTTCCCAACAAGAAATAATGCTCACTCCCAAACCTTGGGACTGGTATTGTTGTATCCACTGTTCATTAGCTGTTGTAAGTCGCCGATTGCCATCAACCCACCAAACCCAAATATGGGTATCGAGTACAATCATTTCAGCACTTCCCAATCTTCCAGAGCAACAGGCTCAGTTGGGTCATCGTAGCGAATGACTGTGCCGCGCAGAGGATAAGGATTTGAGTCTGAGGAAGGTATAGGCGCTTCGTGCTGCGTAGGGTGACTTTCCAGAATAATCACTTCAACTGTATCCCCTGCACGAAAAGGCAATCCCCGCAGTGTTAGAGTTCCATCTTCATTTAAAACAGTCTCTATTTTATGAGCGTTCATATTAGAATTTTAGATTTTAGATTTTAGATTGAGAAAGATTGCTCTTAAGTAGATTTTAGCGATTATTGTATGGCAGCAATAGAATCAATAGGTCTAAGCTATTGCCTCAGCGTCTTAGTATGACCGGATACTGGTATTTTAGACATAGCTATAGAACCAATCCAAAATCTAAAATCTAAAATCTAAAATCTAAAATCTAAAATTGCCTAAAATGGCTCAGTTCCTTGCTGCCACAACTCGCGCCAGTCATAATTTACACTCGTCACGGCGAAATCTGGTTCTTTATGAAACGGTTGCCGCAGATAACGAATGACACAATCATCGTCATGCACCTTGTAAGTTCCCTGCGATGCCTTGACTTTCCAAACATCCCCTTGGGTAAATTCCTCTGACTTCGGCACTTGCACCAAAGCCAAGATGAAAGCGTCCAGCTGATTCAGTGCGGCGATAATTTCATTCTTCGTCACCGTCACCGTTGCTGCACCTGCTATCCGCCCCTTCACCTCGATAAAGCGCAGCTGTCCCGTTTGGGGAATGCGTGACTCAATATCGTAGCCGCACTTTTGGGAACTGACATCTTTCGGTTCGTAACCCAACTGGGATTCTGCTGCCATCACCGCTGCCATCGCTGTTTTCTCTACCCGTTGAGTTTCCCTAGCAAACATCGCCGCATCTGACTGTCGCTTTCCTTGTAGCCGTTGCAGCAATCCCAGCGAAACTACCAGCGCACCCCCGACGACGACTGGTGGTAAAGGCGATAATCGGCGTTCCTGTTCCAATTCCTCCAGCCGATGCAGCAACCGCGCTTGCAACTCATCCGCCCGCTGACGCGCCTTGGTTGAATTGATCTTGGCATTCGCCTTGCCAGCTGACTCTTGCATTTTCAGGTCTTCTGCCCGATGGTCCCAATAATTAATCTCTTTTGTGAGTCGGTCTTTCACCGCTGCCATCGTCTTAGCGATGAGTTCTTCCTTGCGCTGCTTGACTTCCTGGAGGTGTTGCCCGACAAGCTGGGAAATGGCGTAACTCGTCGCCTGTGCTTCCAAATCTTGCCGCAGCCAAGATTCCTCTAGCACCGCTTCAACGGCAGACTTTTCTTCATCTGTCAGCTGACGATAGTTGAGGTAAGGCGCATAACCTGCATTTTGGGCATTGCCTTCTGGGTCAATTTCCACGTACTGCATCCGCCGCGACACCACCCGCCGAGTCCCAGTGGAATTAGTTCGCGCATCCTGGATACCATGTTCTAGGTAAACTAAAGCGCGGGTGCTTTCACTCATGTCGTTGTCATCTACCAAGATACTGCCTTGTTTCAACAAATCCCGATGCCGTTCCAGAGTCAGATCGATCGCGGCATCCAGTAGGGGATGTCCAGGACAGACGAACGCCGCTAGTGGCTTACCTGGAATGCTAATCGACTCTTTTTCAAAGCAGATGCGTTCGTAGCGTCGCAGCAGCGGTTCTCCCACCCCAATTTGTCGCCCGCGATCGCGAATCACTGCTGGGACGTGGGTGATTTCGTAGCGATCGCCTTCTCGCTGACGCGCCGTGCCACCCAACTGCTCGAAAGCTTCCAGAAAGAAAGAGGCAATAAAATGAGGTTGCAGCCGTCGTGCTGTTGCTCGTTCCATGTCTGCTTTAATTTGCTGCACTTTGGCGATATCCATTGCATCTCGCGCCAAAGCTCTTTCTGACAGCAGTTCCCGCAGCCTTTGTTGATCTAGTTTATCTTGTACGACTTGATTGAGGCGATCGCGTACATCTGGGCGATCGCCATAGCGAATCGCTTGGATCAGCAACTCTCGTAACTCAGTAGAGGCGATCGCTTTCCCCAGCACGTCAAAGACTTTACCCCCCAGCGCCTCTTGTTCTATTTCCAACTTTTTCAACAGCGCCAGATAGACATCCCCTTCACGAGTTTCCTTTGCCACCAAATTCCACAGGTGACACACCTCAGTCTGTCCGATCCGGTGAATCCGCCCGTACCGCTGTTCTAAGCGGTTGGGATTCCAGGGCAGATCGTAATTCACCATCAGGTGCGCTCGTTGCAGGTTAATTCCCTCCCCTGCTGCATCTGTAGCGATTAAGACTTGCACGGCAATATCTTGGGTAAAGGCTTCCTGGGCTTTGCGGCGTTCTTCTCGTCCCATGCCGCCGTGAATTGTTACTACAGCTTCAGTCCGCCCCAGCAGCGTCCGAATTCTCTGGGCTAAGTAATTCAACGTGAGTTCGACGGCTCAAAAAATAGTAGGAGGTAGAGCTGGCAAGCCATGAGGATGGATATCTAAAGACGGCTT
>NZ_RSCK01000216.1:0-3744 GCF_003991895.1 Chroococcidiopsis cubana SAG 39.79 | reverse complement strand
ATTCACTGCAAATAAGCTGTAACCCAATTCCAGTCAGGGTTACAGTATTTATAGCCGCAAAAGTGTCCAAAAAATACGAATCTTTTAACCGGACATATATATTCATTTATTTATATATAAATTGGACACTTTCGAGAGCAAAAAATTCTGTATAAGGTATTTCCTGTTTTCACATCCAACTCGCCCGTAGAAATTCGATTTCTCTCTACACAGGAATTCCCATTTTTAGCATTTGGTCTCTCAAATCTTGAGTTCGACCAGGAGGCAATTGACCGTGGAGAAAAGAATTCACCTCAGCCGTCCGCACATTCAATAATTCTGCTAACACTTTGGCATTATAACCATGCCGAATTAAGCGAGGTTCTAGATCGTTAATGGCATGAGCTAAAATCGACTCAATTATTCCGGTTGTAATTGGTTTTGTGCCTACCTTGTACCCAGATTCAAATGCTAGCTTTAAATAATGCTCGATTTGTAACGGGGTTGTCAATCGTTCCGCCAAAAATGCAATTGCTTCATCAGTCACTAGATCGGATACCAGATATTCTTCGTGAATACATTCACTTAAAAGCCACTGAATAAACTCCGTCTGATGTCCGCGAATACCTTCGAGGCTAAACACAGTTGTTCTAGCACCAATTTCCTCCAAAGATGGTCGGCGTAAATCATTTTTCAGCTTGGGATGCCCCACCAACAATATCGATAGAGTGCCACCCTGGAGGCGTACCAATTCAATCAAGCGTTTAATTTTTATTAACGTACTGTTGTGAAGGTCGTGGGCTTCGTCCACCAATAATACAACTGGTTTACGGCATTTCTGAATCAACGCCAACAGCTTACGTTCGCGTTGTTCTGGTTGGGTTGGTGGCTTGGCATCTTTTTCTGTAGCTAAATCGCAGAACAAAGCAGCCATTAAAGTTCCCAAGGTCACTTTATCTTTGTCAACTGCAAGGCTCTTGGAAATAATTATGTCTTTTTCCGAAGCTAATTCTAATTGCAACCGCTGCAAAGTAGTCGTCTTGCCACAACCAACAACCCCTGCTATGGCAATTAATCGACCTTGCCGAAGAAGGGGTTTTAGCTCTTTGAATAAATGGGCTTGTTCTTCCGTCTCAAAAAAACCTACATATTCCAAAGTTCGTTTCAGTCCAAAATAATTCATTACATCACTCAGCATGGTGACTTCCTGGTAAACAATTAGCCGTGTGAAAAACTGGGCAGGCTTTACTATCCCCTCGATGAACCATAGAGGCTTTACGCTTTGTTTTGAAGCCTGCCCAGTTTTCAAGCCTTACCTCGCAAGGGATTAAAGAAATCTCGAATTTTTTCCATCACCACTTGTTTATTTAGAGTGCTATCTAAAGTTGCGTTAATATAAGCTATTTGTCCGGGGGTAAGTTTAGCTAGCGGTCGTGCCAAATACTCAGCAATCGCCTGTTTTGCCGCAATAACTGTGGGATAAGTCAGTTCTTGAAACGGATCGGGATCGACAAAAGGCTGCACCTTTAATTCGAGGAGACTTTGTTGTTCATCAGCTAGATTTACCTTACCAATAGCATTGGGTGGCAAAGATAGCTGTTTAGCCAAAGCTTCAATTCGGTCAGCTCGTTTCTGCGTTCGTGTTTTCTTGAAACTACGGTAGCGATGTAGGGGAATTGGACCATCTACAGGAAGAAAAGGACCATAGCGACGTTCTTGGTGTTCTACGTATAGTTCGTTATCGAACAATCCCCACCAAAGAACTACAGTTTCACCAGCCAAATCCGGCTCGACCTCATAAGCCACTCCTTCAACCGTAACGCGAGCATCAATCCCAACCTTGCGGCGTTCGGGTGAACGTGCAAATGTACAAAACCGCTCCCAGCTACACATTTGCCGGATTCCTACTTTTGGTAGATTAGCTATCCAGTCCTCACTGCGGGAATGGGGTTCGCTGCGATGCGGTTGGCTATTGTAGTGCAGCAAAAACCGCATCAACCAAGCATTCGCTTCGGCTTCTGTCTCTGGTTCATGCAGGTGGTAAAGAGTTTCGTGCATCTCCTTGACAGTGCGAAATGGGCGCTCTACTTTACCCTTGGCACGAGCCGTCACTCTTCGTCCGTCTTTTCCATTTGGCAGGTGAGTGCGTACCTCCACGCCCAAGTATTCCATCACCTTTTGAAACACCAAGCTACGGGCAATCGGTCCGTTATCCATATACAGCATTTGAGGAATGCCTTGAAAGGGGAGGTCTGGACTCGATTTAGGCGACATGGCAGCAAACATAAACCGCAATGCTGCTTCTACATCTTCACCATAAACACCGTGGTATTCCTGATATGCAACGCCACTACGGTCATCCACAACACTGTAAAGCATCAATAGGGGATGTCCGCGCCCTGGCTCTATCCAAGCAGGCGCTTTGACGTGCTTGAGATCGCTGGGACTCAAATCAAAATGCCAACAAGAGTTGCTATACTCCGCTTGGAAGCGAACGGCAGGTGGTTGTCGTAATAAGGTATCGCGGTCATAGCCCCACTTTTTGAGGTAGCGGTTGACGGTGGTTGCTTTGAGCAAACCGACTGGAACCGTCACATGACCGTCGGCAGTGTCAATCCCATCTTCTTCCAATAGCCGGATTGCTTGTACGGTAGATAAATGGCGACCTTTGCGGTTGGAGGTCCGGATTTTAATTGCCGCAATGATTTCACAGTAGCGTTCTAGTCTGGCTTTAGGGATAATACGCGGTACATCACAATCGACGCGGCGCACCGACCGGACACAATTAGGCTCTCGTAGCGCCCGATACACAGTATCTTCGGAAATTCCGTACAGTTGTGCTATTTCCTGGACTAAGACTCGACGAGATGAACTACGCGGTGGTAGTTGGTCGAGACGACGGCGCAAGTCTACGATGGCATCAATTGGTATTTGTTTCTTTGGCATCCGCTTCACCTCCCCACCAGTTTCTCGTGGCGTGGATGGAGATGTTTGCGTGACAACCAATCATAGAGGGTGGAAGGAGAGCAATCGACGAGTTTGGCAATTGAGCGTTTGCTGATCCCTTTGGCTAAATAGCTGCGAATTTCTGCTTCCCTTGTGTCTAGTTTCAAATGTGCAGATTGCCGTCCTTTGGGTCGCCCTAACGCTTTCCCCTCAGCTTTACGCTTGGCTAGTGCTTCAGTGGTTCTCAGGACAATCAATTCCCGCTCGATTTCTGCTGCCAAGCCTAAAACCGTTGCTGTAATTCGGCTTTGCATTGAGTCATCCAATACCATTCCCTGTTTGGCGATATGGACGTTGATTCCCCGACGCACGCAGCACTCTAGCATTTCTAATACTTGTAGGGTGGAGCGTGCCATCCGACTGACTTCTGAGAAGATCACTACATCTTGGGCTTGCGCTGTTTGAGTCAGTAGTAGTCCCACACCCCGCGACTCCCATTTTTCCCGCCCAGAAACGGTATCCTCTATGAACTGGATCGGACTCAAAGCATGTATGTTGGCATATTCTAAAATGCCATGTCGTTGATTGTGCAAGTCTTGCTTGTCGCTGGAGACTCTCAAATAAGCATAAATCACCATAGCCACATGGGCTGTTGGGTTTAACAGCTTTAGGGGTTTAATCGGACGGTATTAGTTCAAATTAAACCATAAAAAGCGTACATATATGTCTGGTTAAAAAGTTCGTATTTTTTGGACACTTTTGCGGCTATAAATACTGTAACCCTGACTGGAATTGGGTTACAGCTTATTTGCAGTGAAT
>NZ_RSCK01000215.1:0-3757 GCF_003991895.1 Chroococcidiopsis cubana SAG 39.79 | reverse complement strand
CAGCTATTTATGCTGTTATGACTCGAATTATGCTACGTCGCCTATCTGCTTAAAGGTTTACTTTATAAATAGGTTCTCAAGGGTCCTTTTCTCTGTCGAGCCGAAACACTTTACTTCCCGCGCCCGCTAAACTACGTAGGACAACAGCAGCTTGTCCCGACTCAATGGCTATCCGACAAGCATCCTTGCCAACAAATGATGTGGGATTGTAGCAAGCCCGTACCATTAGTTTTAGGGGAGCGAACGGAGCAAGATCCACATCAAACAAAAGGTCAACAGCAGCAATATCGACAATTTCTACCTCAATCTGTTGTCACTAAATTACTAAAGCAGCAGCAGCTAACTACAGAAGATTGGTTGTGTCGGAACGAAGAACGTTCCCACCCTTGGACGCTCGAAACTAGATCCCATAATTCTCTAGCTCCAGGCACGCGGCAAGTCAAAGATGCCGATGGATATTTTGTTGAGACGGCAATTCGGCTCGATCGCGGCTGGAGTTTGGCGATCGCTGTCGATTCTCAGACACACGCACAACTTCAAACTCATGGCAATCCTGTCATCTTACGCTTAGGGGGTGAAGGTCATCGAGCAGTTTTGTCATCCTGTCCAGCTCTAGAACGCCAATGGCAGGAACTCACCACTCTTTCGCAACAAAACTTTCAAGAAACTGAAACCGCTCTGCAACAATCTCCTACCGCTGGAAGAGTTCTAGCATATCTAATTACACCTGGAGTCTTCGAGCGCAAACACGACGGCGGACAAGCAACTTGCAGGGCATATCCTTGGGAGTGGAAACTCGCTTATGCTACAAATCCCAATTACGTTCGCGGATCTTTGGTTAGCGTAGCTACAGAAAAGGCTTTGGCTATTAGCGGTCGTATCAGTTATACGCCATCAGATAAAACAACCCAGAGTATTCCAACTCCACAAGTGTTTGCTGCACCTGCTGGTAGTGTTTATTACTTGGAATGCCCAGCCATGCTATTTCAAGACCAATTAACCAAGGATGGACGACAAAATAAAGCTCATATTTGGCGGCAGCTAGGCTATTCTGAAATGCTTTGGATTCCCTTTAGTAAAGACCATGATTAATCCTTCAATCTATTTCTATCTCATTTCACCCCTACATACGGGCGGGACGACCCAAGAGGGAAACCTACTAGGCATTGCTCGCGAGTCTCACACCAACTTGCCTTACATTCCTTCTAGTACAATTCGCGGTCGATTGCGGGCAAATGTCAGTGGTGAAATGCGATCGCAACTCTTCGGCACGGATTTGAACGAGACTCAACAGTTAGTGCAAGGCGATGTCTGGATCGGGGATGCTTCGATTCTATGGTTGCCCGTGCCTTCCTTAAGTCATGGTGTTGTTTGGATTAGTTGCCCCCTACTGCTACAAAGATGGATGAGAGTAAATGGGGTTCAAGTAGCAACTCCACCTGAGTACAGTACAAATCTCGGTAATAATAAGCCTATTTATCTCAAAGATGCCATTCTTAAAGTTGATTGTCTGCATACTTGGGATGACTGGAAAACATTTGTACCCCAAGCCAACGAAACTAAGAGCATCACACGAGTATTGCTTCTACCAGACCAACACTGTGCCACATTAATTCAAATGAGCCTGTGGCGACAGGTCAAGGTAAAACTAGACGAACATAAAACAGTTGATGGGGGTTTTCGTTACGAAGAGGCAATTCCACCCGATACCTTGATGTATCTTCCTTGGGGGATGACATCTCAAGCAAATGGCAGAGGCGATCGCTCCTACGCCGACTTTTGCAACCTTCTAAATGCAAATTCAATTTTGCAAATTGGCGGACAAGAAAGCTTGGGTAGAGGTTTTGTACAGCAATGGCTGGGTTCTAAGTAGGGAGAAGGGCAGGGCAAACGCATCTAAATTCGCGCCTAGAATATTCGTCGTGTTTTCAACTTCACCAGACCTTATGCCTACACTGGTTCTTCTCAATAAAATAGAGATTGTTGCAAATGATTTCAACCCATTTTCTTCTCAATAAGCTTTAGTTTATTGCAATTAATGTCAATAAGCTTAGAATTTTCTACCTTATTGACATGATGCGTTTGCCCTAGGGAGAAGGGCAAATATGAGTTTCGATCCGCGTACTATTGGCAAACCAGTTTACGAAGCTTTAGACAAGTTGAAAACATCTTGTCAAGATGAAAACCGTCTCAAAGAACAAAAAAATCAAGCAGTTGAGCTTTACACTTACCTATCTACTTGGGGCATGATGCGACTTAAAGCAGAAGAAAAAGCTTTAAGTCAGGAAGGTAAGAAACAAGTGGTTAAGAAGTACTTCGAGTGCTTGCAAAATATCACAGGGATTGCCGATTTAGTTGGCGATCGAGGACTAGAACAACTAAAAAATCTCAGCACCGACGAATATTTAGGGCTAACGGGTTTGGGATTGGCGATCGCACAAGAGTTTAGTTTCTGGGCAACAGCTGTCTATCACGACATTTCTGAAGGAGATTAAAAATGGTATTCGAGCGCCCCAGACCGCGACAAAATCCACCATCTCAAGCTCCTCAAGCTCCTCAATCTCCAAATCCTCCTCGTAGGGATCAAAATCAGCCAAGGAGAGTCATAACTGTTGGTGATGGTAACAATTCTGGTGGTAGCAACAAAGGAAACGGTGGCGGTGGTGGCAATAGCAACAACCAACCGCCCTCACCCTGGTTATTTGATGCTTCACCATCTCCAGATCCAACTGCCAGTTTTGTGGAATATCTGCGGTGGATGCGATCGCCCGACAATCCAGCCAAAGACCCCACCAAAGTACAAATTCTCCAAATGGCGGAGCAGAATGCTAACTACCGCGATCGCCTAACTCAATTATCAGATCGAACGAAACTGATTGCTGGGGAAGGGAATTATTTTCAAGTTAAATGTCCTTGGCGGATTCGCGTTGGCGGACATCGGGGACCAGAAAGCATTCTCTTACCTGCCTTTGATGCTCTGGGAATGCCTTACATTCCTTCTAGTACCCTGCGTGGGGTTGCCAGAACTGAAGCAATTCGTCAGTTTATGGCGGAAGAAAACATCAAATGGAAACAGGCAGAGCAAAAGGTTGCTCCCTTTTTTGGCTCTCTAGAAGCAGTGGATGGCGATCGCACTGGTGCAGTTATTTTTTTAGATGCCTATCCTTTACCTATTGGCTCAACGCGATCGGGCGGTCTAGCCGTTGACATAGCCAATAATATTTGGAACTGGGATGGTGAAGCACTCGACTACTCGCCTAATACTACAGTTGTAGATAGCTGAGCGATTGGGAAAGGCGACGTTTGTAATGATAAAACTTAGCAATCGCTTGATGTCGCCGCCGCCAATAAGACCAATGGAGCTAGCGAGCTAGCGCCCAATCGAGAATATAAGTAGTAGAGGGAATCCACTGCCAAAATAGCCGCCACAAGAGACGGCGAACTTCAGGAACACTCAAGGGCAGCTCAGACCACGCTGGCGCTTGAATTCGTGTAGAGAGTCGTATTGAACTAGGGCTGCTTCTTTTTTAAAAAACTCTCGCGCTCCCGTAGCACGAGTCACTGTTAAAAAGGGCATGAGCAGCTAGGGCGAGGGTGATATGACGATACCACCCAGACCAAGAACGCACTTCATAATGGTCAAGCCCTACCTCACCTTTGGCGGTTTCAAAGCTAGTTTCGATGCGCCAACCACAATACCACCATAAATATCTGGATTGGAATTTTGATGTGGCATAAGTCGTAGCCCTGGAGATTT
>NZ_RSCK01000214.1:0-3787 GCF_003991895.1 Chroococcidiopsis cubana SAG 39.79 | reverse complement strand
AATAGGGTGGATTATCTCCCCTATTTCTTTACCTATTTGTAGGAGTAGAAAATGCCAGAAACAATCTATTGCTGACAATCTGCTTCTAGCCAGGGGTTATCGTAATTTTCTGATGCTGCGCTCCAATCGCTGCGGAAAAACTTTACTAATAAACTTTACTAATAACGATATACTTTGTGATATAGCAGATGACACTCATCGGGAGATTGTATGATTGCCCTACCTGGAGTTGCCATCCACAGCCAAATCTATGAGAGTGCGGCATCTGTTGTGTATCGCGGCATCAGAGAGCAAGACGAGCGGGCGATTGCGCGAAGCGCACTGCCAGAGGCAATCATCGTCAAACTGCTGAAGCAAGATTACCCTTCTCCTCAAGAATTAACCCGCTACAGACAAGAGTATGAAATTACCCGCTCCCTGAATCTCTCTGGAGTTGTCAAAGCATACAGCCAGCAAAATTATCAACGCACGATCGCGATTCTCTTAGAAGATTTTGGGGGAGAATCTATCGAGAGATGGATGCAGCAGCGTCCAGAAGAATTCTGTCCCATGCCCTTAGCCAATTTCTTTCGATTAGCCCTTGACATTACAGAGATTCTGGGCAGGATTCACAACGCCAATATCATCCACAAAGATATCAATCCTGGCAACATCGTTTTCAATCCAGATACGGGTGTGGTAAAAATCATTGATTTCGGTATTGCCACCCAGTTTAACCGCACCAATCCAAGCTTCAAAAGTCCTCATGTATTAGAAGGTACACTTGCCTACATTTCTCCTGAGCAAACGGGGCGGATGAATCGTTGGCTCGATTACCGCACTGATTTTTACTCGCTGGGCGTGACATTCTACGAACTTTTAACCGGACAGCTACCTTTCCCGACAACAGACATACTAGAGCTAGTCCATTGCCATATTGCCAAATTACCCGTTCCGCCTCACAAATTGAATGCAGCGATCCCCAAACAAGTCTCAGATATCATCATGAAATTGATGGCGAAAAATGCGGAAGATCGCTATGGGAGTGCCTGGGGAATTAAGGCGGATCTAGAAACCTGCGCCCAGCAACTAGAACAAAGCGGTCAAATCGATCGCATCTCTTTAGGTCTTCAAGATATTTCGGGGCAGTTTCACATTCCCCAAAAACTGTATGGACGAGAAGCCCAGATTGGAGCATTATTATCGGCGTTTGATAGAGTAGCCGTCAGGGGGAATGAAGACAATGCTCAGTTCAAAGTCGAAATGATGCTAATCTCTGGCTATTCTGGAGTAGGCAAAACAGCATTAGTGCAGGAACTTTATAAACCCATCACGGCAAAGCACGGCTATTTTATCTGGGGCAAATTTGACCAATTTAGGCGCAATATTCCCTACAGTGCAATTGTCGATGCCCTGCAAAAATTGGTACAGCAACTATTGGGTGAACCAGACGAGCAGTTGCAACAGTGGAGAACTCGCCTGCTGACGGCATTGGGAAGCAACGGACAAATTATTATTGATGTCATCCCTGAAGTTGAGTTAATTATTGGCAAGCAGCCACCCGTACCGTCCGTTGGAGCAACTGAAGCTCAAAATCGCTTCAATCTAACGTTTCAAAAATTTGTGCGGGTGTTTTGTGACAAGGAGCATCCCCTGGTAATTTTCTTAGACGATTTGCAGTGGATCGACTCAGCCACGCTAAAGTTAATCGAGCTAATATTACTTGACGAGCAAACCCAATTCCTATTTTTGATTGGAGCCTATCGAGACAATGAAGTGCATCCAACGCATCCACTAGTCTTGACGCTCTTAGAATTGCGAAAAGGGGGGGCAGTGCTTCAGGAGATTACCTTAGCACCCTTAGCGTTGGAATCGTTGAATCAATTGATTGCCGAGACGCTAGATCGTAATCCTGACACCGTTCGCGATCTAGCCCAATTAGTGTTACGTAAAACCGAAGGCAACCCTTTCTTTGTTGGTGAGTTTTTGCGAATGCTGTATAGCGAAAATCTTCTGACCTTTAACGCGGAACACTTAAGCTGGCAGTGGGATATTGCTCAAATTCAAGCCCGAAATATCACCGATAATGTGGTGGAACTGCTGCTGCTCCAGTTGAAGAAATTGCCAGAAGAAACACGGCAAATTCTCCGCTTAGCTGCTTGTGTTGGAGCTGAATTTGATTTAGAAACGTTAGCGATCGCTTGTGAAAAATCGCCGAAAATAATTTCTCTAGATTTACTAGCTGCAATACATGCTGGATTAATTCAACCTCTATCTGAATTAGACGAAAACTTGTTAGTTCAAGACTACAAGTTTTTGCACGATCGGGTACAGCAAGCTGCTTATGCCTTAATTGATGAGCCGCACAAACAAGTTGTTCATTTGCAGATCGGACGTAATTTACTCGAAAAAACTTCACCAGAGCAACTGTCGGAACGGCTATTTGAAATTATCGATCATCTAGATCGGGGAATTGAGCTAGTCACTGCTCAACCAGAACGAACTGAAATTGCCAGATTGAATTTAATGGCAGGACAGAAAGCAAAGGCAGCAACGGCTTATGAAGCAGCTCTTAAGTATTTCAAAACAGGGCTTAAACTCTTAGATACAGATAGTTGGCAGAATGAGTATGACCTAACTTTAGCGTTGTACTCCCAAGCAGCAGGAGCAGCGTATCTTCATGGCTGCTTCGATGAGATGGAACAATTCGTAGAAGTGGTACTCATCCGCGCCAAGACAGCGATCGACAAAGTGCAGGTTTACGATAGCAGAATTCAGAGATATTTGTCACAGGGCAACCTGAAATCAGCACTAAAAATTGGCTCGGAAGTGTTAAAGCTCCTGGGAATAGATTTAATAGAAAATCCAAGTCAGGTAGATATTCAAAGGGAATTGGAGTCAACGGCTGCACTACTCGCTGAACGAGAAATCGAAGACTTGATTAATTTACCAGAGATGACTGCACCAGAACCGCTAGCAGCAATGTCAATCCTAGCGAATATAGGGGCTGCTGCATTTATCGTGTCACCAGCACTGGTGATACTGATTACTTGCAAAGCGGTAAATTTATCGATCGAATACGGTAATGCTATCTGGTCATCACTGTATTATGCTGTCTACGGGTTTATTCTATGTGGAGTTGTTCAAGACATTGAACTCGGTTATAAGTTCGGCAAAATGGCTCTGGGTTTGGCAGAACGATTGAATACCCAAAAAGGAAAGGCTAAAGCATTAATGTTTTCGGGTGCCCATATCATGCACTGGAAGGTGCATCTTAGGAACACAATACCGATGCTGGCTGATGCCTATCAAAGTGGAGTGGAAACTGGAGACTTTGAATTTGCTGGTTATGCTGCCTATAACGTATGCTATAACTCGTTTTTTGCTGGTGAGTCACTCACCCAACTAGAACAAAAAACAGCAAACTACAGCAAAGCGATCGGTGAAATTAGACGAGAAAGCCCCTCGCATTGGATTGCAATGTTGTGGCAGACAATTCTTAATTTGTTAGATAGGTCTGAAAATCCCAGCTGTTTAATGGGTAGTGTATGTGATGAAGAGCAGGCGTTATCACACGCTATTGCAGTTAAAGATGGAACTGGAATTAGCCGCTTTTATTTATACAAAATTATACTGTGTTATCTATTTGGAGAATATCATCAAGCTGTACAAACCGCTGTTTTGGCAAGGCAACACTTTGAAGAGGTGACAGCAATAAAGGTTTTGCCTTTATTCTGTTTGTATCATTCTCTAGCGCTTTTGAGCCTACCGCTTGATGCTTCAAGCTCTCAAAAAGCAGCTTGGCTCA
>NZ_RSCK01000213.1:0-3823 GCF_003991895.1 Chroococcidiopsis cubana SAG 39.79 | reverse complement strand
CAGCCGTGCTGAATTGGCTCCGCAACCTGAAACCCAGAGCTGCCGTAATAATCTGAATCTCGTTGCGCATCTCGTGGGGCTGCTTTTGGTTGTTAGAAGAGGAGCGATGAAGAGCTGCTTGTTGACGAAAACTGGGTGCTTGGATTTCGAGAATCACAGCATGATGTACCAAGCGATCTACAGCAGCAACAGTCATAGTAGAGTCGGTAAAAATTTCATCCCAAGCACTGAAAGGGTGATTGGCAGTAATCATCAAGCTTTTGAGTTCGTAGCGGTGAGCAATTAACTCAAACAACACTGATGTTTCCACTTCCGACTTTTTGACATAACTGAGATCGTCAAGAATCAGCAGATCGTACTTATCGAGCTTGAGTAAAGCTGATTGCAGTTGTAAGTTGGCTTTCGCCGCCTGTAGTAGTTGTACGGCGGTGGTGGCACAGAGAAACTTGACTCGTGCACCCAGTTCCACCAAGCTACGACCGACTGCGGCGGCAAGGTGAGTTTTCCCGATTCCTGATGGACCAAACAGCAGCAGATTCTCACCGCGCTTCAACCAAGTGCTGTCTTGAGCCAACTGCATGATGGTAGGCTGATTTAAGCTGGGGCAATGGCTGAAGTCAAAGTTGGAAAAACCTTTTCCTGGGGGTAGGTGGGCATCTTTGAGGGCGCGTTGCACTCGTGCTTGGTAACGTTGCGTTGCTTCGGATTCGCACAGTGCAAGCAAGAACTGCGCGTGTGTCCAGCCCTGCGATAGGGCTTGACGCTCCAACTCTTGCCAATGGTTGTTCATGTGGGGCAGTTTGAGCGTTTTGAGGAGAAAGCCGAGAGTCTCGATGGCTGTGGTTTGGCTGTTGTTGGGGGACATGATGCAATAGAGAGTCGTAAGGGGAAAGGTCGTGTTGCTGTACCGCCAGCGTGGGATGTGTCACACTCTCACTCAAGTGAAACTGCTGTTGCAGTCCTGCCAAGCTGAGCGTACTAGACCCCAACTGGTCAGCCAAATACATTGCCACTGCGTGTTCCTTGTCTTGTTTAGCAGCGATATATAGCGCCTCGGTCATCAATCGAGCCGCCGTGTAGGAGTCGAATTGAGTCAACATCTCCTGCCATAATTGGCGGTAGTTGTCGTCAGGCAGTAATTCTTGCTGCCAAGTACAGTGCAAAAAAGCACGGGGTTTCAATCGCAGGCTGTCAATTACGTGACGATAATTGACGCAACGAGAGCGACGCAACGGATTGCTGGAGAGAACGTGAATGCGTGGCAGTTCTACCACCTGCTGCGTGCCGACAAAACCTACTATCCGGTCATGATGTAGGTGAATGCTTAAGCGCAAACCAATTAACTGGGACGGCACAGTGTAAGTGACGCAGCGCACAGTGATAGTACTGCGGCTGGTAACTCTCACGCTCAGGATTTCGTAGTCGGGGTAACGATAGTTGGGTAATGGATGTAGGTAGGACTGTTCTTCTTGAAACTTCGCCTGAATCCGTCTGTTGAGTTGCTCGACTACTTGATGGATAAACGCTTGATAGGCAGCAACACTGTCAAAATCAAACGAGCCACGCAGCAGTAGAGCTTGATGCAACCGCCGCTTGAAATATCCGTGGGGTGACTCAATTGAGCCATTTTCGTGGGCTAGCCCGCGATTATTGCGTGAGGGACGCAAATTGTAGTGCTGGCATAGCCGTTGATACATTTGTGTCAAATCTTCACTGGTTCGTCTGCCAAGGTTGCGGTAAGCGGCACTGAGACTATCTGTGCGATGCTCCTGCGGACAACCACCACACGCAGCAAGGGCATTCTGTAATCCTTCCGAAAGGGCAACCAAGCTCTCACCACCGTGGATTACTTGCACGTACTGCCATCCACTATAGGCGAGGCGATAATGATACAGTAGATGCTCCAAGGGTTGACCCGCAATCGTGACTTGCACCTGCTTGAGTTTGGTGAAATCCGACAAGCCCATAACGCCTGGTTGATGCTCTAATTCAAACATCACTGACTGTGCTGGTCCGCTCGTCGCTTTCCACTGCTGCACCCGTCGTTGTAGCGTCCGCATGATAGACTGCCTGTACTTGCCTGGATACTTTTGCTGGAGGTACTCGAACAACGTCATCGCTTGCAATTGCGGTTGTCTTTGCAGTAGTGGTACTAGTTCGCTGTCCCATACCTCAGCCAATGGGTCTTTGCGAGTGCGCCAGTCATGGGGTCGTCCGCGTTGCGGTTGATGCTCTCCCGCTTCAATGCGTCTACCCGTCCGCTCAGAAAATCCTCCCTTTGCTGCCGCTGTTTCTTGCGAAAAGCCAGATTCTCTCGCTTTCATGTATATTTGAACCTGTTTGAAATTAATTCGTTTTCCCGACACTAGGCAGTCCATTAATTGACGTTAATTGACGTTGCCTAGTAGATTTGTCCGAGAATTTGCAGCGTAGACTGTGCCTGGGTTCGAGTGCAGTTGTACTTGAACCAGACCCAACGACAGAACGCGGGTTGGAGATAGTTTCTGTTAGTAATTCTCCAAAAGATAGCGATTGCTAATTCATTGCATTCTCCAGATTCAATTCTTAATTGTAACGGGGAAAACAATCATCCCTAATCGAAATCGCACGAGACCACAAACGGTGAGAATAATTTGTTCGTAAGTGTTCGGATGGAGACGAAATCGCTCTTTAGCAATCCGGAAGATGCGCGCCAAGCGAATCACATGTTCAATGAAAATCCGACGTGTGCTGGAAAACTCCTTGTTCTGTGCCTTTTGTTGCGGGGTTAACTCTTTGCCCCGTGGCTTTTTGTGCGGGGTTTGCACATTTTCTGCTCCCACATAGGCTTTATCGCCGTCGAAGCCTTGTCCGGAAGCAAACTTCGACTGACGCTCCCGAAACAACGAGATATCGCTGGTTGGTCCCTTAGCCCCAGCGACGGCATCGACAATATCTTTGCCTGCGGGCAACGTGACAATCTGGGATTTGAATGTGTGCTGCTGCTTTTTGCCTGAGAAATACGATCGTTGCTCATCGTTGTCCCCAGGTCGTTCTCTGGCTTGCTCCAAGCTATCTACAATCAATTGGAATTGAGTCAACCACTCCTGCACAATCGCGTAATCACTGCTTTTTGATTCCACAAGTTCTGCGTAAACTTGCTGGCAACAAAACTCGCAGAATCTTCAACCAGTAATGAACTGTATCGTTTGCTTCTGTCTTAGACACCCCAAACTGGAGTCCTAACACCTCAAACGTGGGATAGTGCCTCAAGTAGAACAGGCACAAACAAACCTCTTCAGCCACCGAGAGCAACGGTTTGCGTCCTCCGCCTTTGGCATTGATCCGGACTTTCTGGCGTTCCAGCTCGGCTTGTCGCTCTGTATGGCTCAATTCTGCCTGTTCCAACAGTTGAAGAAATTGCTGGAAATCAATGCCCAACAATCGCTTGGTGCGGTGGGGATACTTGTGAATATAATGAAGTGGATTTTTCATCTTTGGTAGAGCGGCAAAAACTCCGTTTTACCATCTTTCTTCTCCACTATTTAGATTTCGGACAGGTCTAATGAATAAGTGGCTTTTTCCAGGTTTTTATCAGTTTTAGGTGAGCCACCATTACAGTCAATTTTCGACCAGGACTTCTGCTAAGTTCAATCCGTCTCTCAATCTCGATAGCTGCCAATCTTGATAATCGGTGAAGTCGAGCTTATTGAGGTTTTTAATCGGCAAGCTTCTACCTCTAGCAATTCCGAGATCGAAAGTAGCTAAGGATCGTGGATTAAATAAGGTGTAATAGTTTCAGTTGACTCTGTAAACTAGAGAAGCAGACTGATGAACAGGTGAA
>NZ_RSCK01000212.1:0-3911 GCF_003991895.1 Chroococcidiopsis cubana SAG 39.79 | reverse complement strand
CAATCCCCTCTTGCCCAAATGGGATATTCTTATCCGACCTGCCTCATAGGTATTTTGTTTCTTGGAGATCGCCTAAAGCCATTGGGTTAGGTGGCACGACTCCAGCCGTAAGAACGTGTAAGTTGGGCATAACTTGTTCTACTGCTGCCTGAAAGTCGGTTCCGCCAACGAGGACGTGGCTCAAACCCTCTACATTCGTTTGCTGCCAAATATGGTGTTGGATCGGAGAGCGGAGGTCGGCATCAATTAATAGTACTCTGCGTCCTAGCTGGGCGATCGCGACGGCTAAATTAGCACAAACGGTCGATTTGCCTTCTTTGGGTACTGAACTCGTCACGACGACAGCTTTGAGCGGACGATCTAAATTCAAAAACCGCAAGTTAGCTTGTAACATGCGATAAGCTTCCGCTGTCAACGAGCGAGGGCTATTTCTCACCGCTAGTTCGGGAACTGGACAATCTTGCTGTCGTTCAGGTTTCAATTTGATGAATTTACCAAGTTGAGGAATGCTACCAATTAAGGTATAACCAAACAACTGCTTAATTTCTCTAAGTGTTTTGATTGATGCGTCGCTCAGTTCGAGTAAAGTAATCGTGGCGATCGCCAGTAGTATTGCGGCGATTCCTCCTAAACCGAGAGTCATCACTCTTTTACCCAATAAGGGAGTTTCTGGCACTAATGCTGTTTCAATAATGCTGGCGTTACCAATATTTCTGTTTTGCTCTACCCGTAGTTCTTGCAGTTTTTTCAGCATTAATTCGTAGGTAGCTTGGGCGGCTCTGACTTGTCGCTCTAACTCCCGTTGTTGCTGCTCTAATTGCGGTAAAACTGTCGCTCTTTGCCTGTAGTTCGTTCTAGCTTGAGCTAAAAATTTTAATCTATTAGACAAACTGAGGCGTTCGACTTCCGCTCTTACCAAGTCTTCAGCCAATTTTTGTTGCAACTCGCCTGCTTCTAAATTGCGATTCGATACCTGCTTCGAGTTGCCCAACATTTGTCCTATGCGTCCTTCTAACAACTGTTTGAGGGCATTCCGTTTTTGTTTTAATTTTTGGACTTCGGGGTATGTGTCTTCAAAACGAGTTTGGAGGACAACCAAATCGCCTTCTACCCGTTGTAATTCTGCCAGGGTCTTTTGTATTCCGGGGGACTCTTTGAGAGAATTAATCGGTACGACATCTTGGGAAGTGAGGGCAATTTCTTTTTGCAGTTTTGTCGCTCGACCTTGAGTTTGTACGAGTGCTGCTTCTGCAAGTGTGATTTGGTCTTGTAGTTCCTTCAGCACTTCTACAGCTGAGATAGCTTCATGTTCTAAGCTAACGATTTGGTGTCGTTCCTTGAAACGGCGCAAACTAGCTTCAGATGCCCGCACCGTGCTTTCTGTCTGCGGCAGTTGCTTGACGATAAAATCTTCTGCGGCTGAGGCTTCGGCACGGTTACTCTGAATGTTGTAATCTACATAGGCGCTCATCAATTTATTGACGACTGCTGCTGCTTCTTGAGGATCTTTACTTTCGTATGCGACTTGCAACACGTCAGTAGCGGGAATATTTTTCAGTGTCAACTGGCTAATCAGTGCTGTCGGTTTGAGCGGCTTACCTTCCTCATCTTTAAGGGTGAGAGCAGCGATCGTTTTCTGTGCCAGCGGGATCGAACTGACGATTTCCGACTCGGTACTCACCGGATTGCTCTCAGCGCTGAGCGGTTCCAAGCGCGGCTCGTACTTTTCAGGGTTGAGACTAGAAGTCTCGCTGGGCTTTTTGAGCAAGAGCTTGCCTTCTGCTTGGTATAGCGGCGCTTGCAAAAGGGTTACGATTGTTGAGAGTCCTAAGACAAAGCCAAATACCCCTGCTGCTGCCAACCATCGTCGTTTGATGGCTAACTGCAAGTTTTGCAAGTTGATGTCTACGGCTTCTCTAGATTCCACTCTAGATTCCATAAGCTAATGGTAAGTTGCTGCTGATTGAGAGCGAACGTTTCGCGACCGGAGATATTTCTGGCGCAAGTGCTACTGGGAATAGGGCGGGTGGCTAGTTGAACTGTGCCGCGATCGCCACTCGAATGAGGGACTTAATTGTTAACGAGAACGATACTTTCTTGGCAGTATATCACTATAAGCATAAATGAGATCGGCTTTCAGGGTAACAAATACAACTAGGGTAATTCAACCTTTTGCGCTTTTAATCCCGAATCAGCGATCGCCTGTTGGCACTGTTGTCGATTTCGATAGCCTGCAAATAATTTCCGTTTGAGCCTACCGATCGTAGCGATCGCCTCTCCACTGGGCGCGCAGGGTAATATTATTGCATCTTCCCGTTCCGAAAACATCAATAGTAGCTGCCTAATCCGCTCTCCATCAATTCTTTCCCGGGGATGGAGGATCAACGCCGAGCGAGCTTTATACATTAACCAGTCATGCTGCCACTTACCACCTACCGCAATATCCAAAGCAAAAGCTGCTTCCGGTAGGCGATCGAAAAATGCTGGTGAGTTAGTATCGCCGCAAAATAATAGGTGATCCATGCCCAGCGTGTACCAATGCGACTGCTGGAAACGTGGGGTGACAATTGTTGGATTAGCTTTATAAGCAGCAGCTTTATAGGGAGGTTGTTGTATTTCTGGGACGACTGATTTAACTTCTTTATCTATATTTAGGGACGGGTCTTCTTCTGGTTGAGCTGCTGCCGATTTGAGAGAATGTTCGATGGGAGAATTGGGAATTTGCTTCAGCTTTTCTTCAGTAACGGCTTTCAAAACTTCTTTATGCGTGACTTTACTACCCGCATTAGCCTGTTGAATAAATTTGTCGCGGATTGCATCGGGAGTCGAAGGCGAAGCTAAGCGATAGAGCGCGGATGGCTCGATGATCATCTGTGCAAATTTTGCATAAGGAAATGCTTCGTATACATAAATAAAGTTGTATGCCGTGCGCCGACTCCACCCGAATTCAGCTCTCAGCCAAGCATCGAAGTAGCCATGTCCTTTTAGTTCTGCTCTCACCTCAACTAATTTCTTCCCAATGTCCCATATATCTTGAGCTGTACGCTGCAAGCGCTCCTTCAGCTCTTTAGTTCTTTGCTGAACGAGCGAACGGTTTTTCTCACTTAAAACTCTGTAATCGAAACCTGGCTCTAGCTCCATTTGTTTAGATTGTTTAGATTTGCTTGGCTTGCATTTGTCGATCCGAGTTTATGACCTTCGATTAATTTGTTGACGCTTATTTGTGATATTTTTTAGAGATTCTGTTGTAGAAAATGATACAAACCTGATTTGAGTCAAAAGGAAGTTTTAAACACATAAGTTAAAAATTCAATCGCAAAAATAGACATTAAATTTATTTTAGAATTTTCAGCCGACGATGGATAGAGATCGCTAGCATAAACCGATACTAAGAATTTAACGACGACCATTTTATGCCTTAACTATGGGGGTTTAGGTTTATCAAGTCGAAAACGTTACGATAAGTTAAGAATCTTTTTTAATTTATTGCTTGCGAAATTTTACGGAAAATTGAACCAAGGTTGGGGTAAGTTATCACGAATTATCCGTGAAATTACGGTTGACAATATCCAAACGACGTTCGGGTCGAAGATCTGTCCTGCACCAATTCCATCGCCGTTCCCCCTTACCCGTTGTCCGTTCCCTCGAACAGATAGTTAGGCATGACATTTAGGGATAGATTACATTCAGGGCTAAATACTGGTTGCAGGTTGAGTGCGATCGCCCCTCGCGCTCAACAACAACTACATAGCACAAGTCACACCAACAGCTACAAATACGGTTTCATGAAGCGATCGCAAGATGGATAGAAAAATGGGTTGCGTAATTCCACCTAGTACTACAGTTGTAGATAATTGTTAGAATAGGATAGAAGTGCGATTGCGATTGCTGTGATGTTTCAACAAGCTTTA
>NZ_RSCK01000211.1:0-3927 GCF_003991895.1 Chroococcidiopsis cubana SAG 39.79 | reverse complement strand
GATTGTCAGCAATAGATTGTTTCTGGCATTTTCTACTCCTACAAATAGGTAAAGAAATAGGGGAGATAATCCACCCTATTTCTTCACCTACCTAATCCTACGGAAGGATGTGATTGAGTCGTTAGGAATGGTTCCAAGACCTATGTTAGGGTAACGTCCTGGTCCCAAATCGGCAGAAACACCCCGATATTGGGAATCTGTAAAAAATCTCCAAGTTCCCTGATTGATGACAATTGAAGTAACACGGTCGTTAACATCATTGCCCACATTTGGAGTGTCACTATTTGTTTCCACTAACTTTCTTCTGAAATTGCTGTCGTTATAGAGTTCTACAGCAGCCATTGTTTTTCTCCTTTGTGTATTGGGCAGATTTAGACAGAAGATGAGAGAGTGTTTGCATTCCTTCTATCTCCTTGTTTTATTTATCCCAAGTGTAAAGAGTTCCAATGCTCAACTTCTTTGGTGATTCTTACAATGATTTATCAAATTCTTCTGATGAAGGACGCACCTGTTTCGGTGTCATTCCCGTGAATCGCTGAAACTGTTGAGTTAAATGACTTTGACTGGAGAAACCCACTTGTAAGGCGATGTTGGCGATCTCCAAATCCGTTTTTGACAGCAGCAGTTTCGCCTGTTCCACTCGCTGTTTAATCACATATTGATGCGGAGAAATACCTGTAGCGCGTTTGAACAAACTAGCAAAATAAGTGGGGCTAATATTGATGACTTTGGCAATTTCAACCAGTGATAAATCTCGGTCAAGGTGAGTGTGAATATAGTCGATCGCTTGCTGCAATTGGTTACGAGTTAAGCTGCTATTTTGTGATGCAATGGTTGGCGCGATCGTAGAATAGTGTCGCAGCAGATGAATGACTAAAGCTTGAGTTAACGATTCGACATATAATCGCCCCATAATGCCGTTTGACTGTAACTCACCTAAAAGCAGCATTGCGATATGATGAAGCTGTAAATCTTGCCTACCAAAACAGTTCACGAGGTCGATCCGCTCCAAATTAATTTCGGATGCTTGGGCGACTTGTTCGAGCGACTCCGGTTTTAACCAAATATGCAACTGCTGCTGTTTAGGACGGTTAGTATCCCTTCTGGGGCTGCGCCAGGAACTCGGATATCCAGCAGGAACAAAGATGCTGTCTCCCTGTTGAAGGATTGATTCATGCTTTGCGTTGTCGCGTTTCTGGATCAAAGGGGCGGGGGAGCCTAGAGGTAAGATGAGCCGATGATCGGATAGAGCAGGACTTTTAGCTTCATTTGAAGTTGGAGAATATTGAAATTGTTCAACCAAGATGCCATTCCAACTCAATTGCCGACTGGACAGCACCAGCGTTTTAGTCGCTCGTTGCCTGAGTTCGAGCGGGTTAACAAGGTTCCGGATCGTAGATTGTGTTTTTGGCATTTGATTTAGTGCTATTCCTGAATTGGTGATGTTGCAAAAAATTCTATCTACTTCCAACTCGTTGCATCACATCAAAAACATCAGTACGCCAGTAACTCTTCATAGCTTGTTCTAGGATGTATGTGCAAACCACACGATCGACGATCGTGAACTGATGTATGTTACTTCTGGGCTAAATTTCTCTTTTCAGCAGAATGTCAGTTTTTGTAAGACTTCGTTACAAACTGTGAGTGTTGCCTAGAATGCGCTCTTCGTTAGTCGGACAATGACTTCGTTAACATCAACATCGTCCGGCTGGGACACCGCATACAAAACGGCTCTGGCGATCGCATCTGGAGTGAGTGCGGTTTTACGGATTTCCTTCATTAGGTCTAGTGCCACATCATCTGTAATTTCTGCGCCAAGTTGGGTTTCAACCACACCAGGAGAGATGGTGGTGACGCGAATATGCTTCGATTCTTGCCGCAGTCCTTCGGAGATTGCCCAAACTGCATATTTGGTGGCGCAATAAACAGCGGCAGTAGGCACTACCACATGTGCGCCGATAGACGCTGTATTGATAATATGTCCATTGCCTTGTGCCTCCATAATCGGCAAAGAAGCTGCAATGCCATTCAATACACCACGGATATTCACATCGATTGTCGTATCCCATTCCTCAACTTGCAAGTTCCTCAATGGGGACAGTGGCATCACACCTGCATTGTTGAAAATGACATCGACGCGATCGAACTTATCCTTGGCAAACCCAATGAAGGCTCTCACATCCTCGCGGTTGATGACATCTACAGCTTTAAATTCGGCTGTACCCCCTTGCTGGTGTATTTCCTTGACAATCTTTTCCAGCTTTTCGGTTCGCCTTGCCCCTAGAACAACATAAGCACCGTTTTGGGCAAGTAACTTGGCGGTAGCTTCTCCGATGCCACTACTGGCTCCAGTAATCGCAATGACTTTGTTTTCTACGTTGAACATGACTTTTCTCGCGATTGAAGTTGATTTGAGTTAGAGAGACTGACCACCAGAGACTTCGATTCTCTGTCCATTCACCCAGCGATTTTCTTCAGACAGCAACGCTGCAATCGCACCTCCAATATCATCCGGCTCACCCACTCGACCTAGAGCGGTTTGCGATGCGATGAAGCTGTTAATATCTGGATTGTCACGCACTGCACCACCCGAAAAATCAGTGGCGATCGCTCCTGGTGCGACTGTATTCACCGCAATTTGCCTGTGTCCCAATTCCTTTGCTAGATACCGAGTCAGAACCTCGATCGCTCCTTTGGCACTGGCATAAGCGGCATAGCCTGGATAGGTAAAACGGGCAAGACCAGACGAAAGATTAACAATACGTCCTCCGTCTTTAATGAAAGGAAGTAGTTTTTGAGTGAGGAAGAAAACCCCTTTCACATGAGTATTGAATAAGCGATCGAACTCGTCCTCAGTCGTTTGTGCAAAAGGTGCATGGATACCAATTCCAGCATTATTGACGAGAAAATCAAACTGCTCGGTTTGCCAAATATCCTGAAGGGATTGCTTGACTTGCGCCACAAACGTGTCAAAGGTTTTGATGTTGCCTGTATCGAGGTGCAGTGCCACAGCTTTACCACCCATTGCTTCGATTTGGGAGACAACGGATTTCGCTTCTGCCTCACTGTTGCGATACGTGATGATCGCATCAACTCCTTTTTTTACGAGTGCTAAAGCAGTACTTTTGCCCAATCCTCGACCCGATCCCGTAACTAAAGCGATTTTTGCTATGTCTTTCGTCATTGCCTTATCTTCTACAGTTACAATTGAGATGACTTCATCCTACGAATTGAATTGGGCTTTTCAAATGCCTAAACCTATTGGATGATTGCCTAATTCTCCAAAACAGAGATTGTCATAGGTTCTATAATCGTCAAGAGTAAGGCTGAGCGAGTCTTTATGACGATCGAAATCTCCAATTCTGACGTAATCGCAGATCGGTGCCAAGAACTGGCAACACTGGTGATGCGGCACACCGATGCCAACGGCAACATTATCCAACCAACCGCGATCGCGCCATTGGACTTGACGCGATCGGATGCTGTATCTACCGCACTTCATGGCGTATATCAGCCGATCCTGGCGATCGTCGTGCAAGGACAAAAAGAAGTGTTGCTGGATGAACAGAGGTATCAGTATGGCGCAGGGCAATATCTAGTCGTTTCGGTCGATCTACCACTGAGTAGCTTTGTAGCTCAGGCGACACCCGACCAGCCGTATTTAGGACTGAAACTAAACTTAGACCCGATGCAACTGTGCAATCTGGTTGTCCAAATGAGTCCTAGCTTGGGTAAGAAAGAGAACTCTGTTCGAGGCATATCGGTCAGCAACGTCGATGTTGAGGCGATCGAGTGTGCCTTTCGCCTGGTCAAGCTTTTAGATACGCCGCAGCATATCCCTATGCTGGCACCGCTGATAATTCGCGAACTCTATTACCGTCTGCTGATCGGCGAACAAGGTGAAGCCGTGCGCCAAATTGCCACATC
>NZ_RSCK01000210.1:0-3950 GCF_003991895.1 Chroococcidiopsis cubana SAG 39.79 | reverse complement strand
GCAATCCCCTCTTGCCCAAATGGGATATTCTTATCCGACCTGCCTCATAGGTATTTTGTTTCTTGGAGATCGCCTTATTCTGCGACGCATGGGCTTTATCTCGCATCAGCAAGGCTCGGTGACGCTGATTGCCACGAAAGAGTCTGCGGACAAGCTGCGGATTGAGCGATTTCTGCGACGCAACGGCTATCCGCTAGAGATCCTCAGCTACGATGTTGCCTGCCGAGAGACCGCTTTCTTGCAGAATGTTGACTTCAAAGAAGAGCAACTCCCGATCGTGTATATTCATCTGGGTGAACAACTGTTGTACAACCCGTCTAACCTGGAACTAGCCGAACGGCTGGGACTGGTGGAGGTTCTGCCTCCAGACCACATCTATGATGTTGCAATCGTCGGTGGTGGACCGGCGGGACTTTCGGCGGCGGTCTATGCTGCATCAGAAGCGTTGGACACAGTCCTGATCGAAGCCGAAGCACCTGGCGGACAGGCGGGCACCAGTTCAAAAATTGAAAATTACCTGGGCTTTCCCACAGGGATCTCTGGACAGGCGCTGGCAGGCAGGGCGCAGGTACAGGCACAGAAATTTGGGGCAACGATCGCGCTGCCCTTTTCAGTCAGCAAGATTGATTGCCAGAGCCATCCCTTTACTCTGACGCTAGACAATCACACCCAAATCCATACCAAAGCAGTCGTCATCGCGTCGGGGGCACGATACCGCCGGCTGAATTTTGAGCATCCGTTTGACAACGCGGGCGTATACTATGCGGCAACTGCAATGGAGGGCGGGTTCTGCCAGAACGAGCCAGTGATTGTGGTTGGCGGCGGCAACTCAGCCGGACAGGCGGCAGTGTTTCTGTCGCGTCATGCTAGTCACGTGCATCTGCTGGTACGCGGTGACGATCTAAAGGCGACGATGTCGGATTACCTGATCGGCCGCATCGCTGCCTCAGACCGAATCACGCTGCACACTGGAACCGAAATTACCGACTTGCAGGGCGAGCGTCATTTAAGACAAGTGACCTGGCACGATCGCCGCACCAACACGACCAAAACGCATCAGATTCGCCATGTGTTTCTGATGATTGGCGCGGTTCCCAACACCGGATGGCTGCACGATTGCCTGACGCTGGATGAGAAGGGCTTTATTTGCACGGGCATCCAGCTGATTGATGCCCAAGTCTGGACGTTAGAACGACACCCAATGGTTTTAGAAACCAGTGTTCCAGGAATTTTTGCGGCGGGGGATGTGCGTTCGGGTTCTGTGAAGCGAGTTGCTTCAGCGGTGGGTGAGGGAGCGATCATCATTAGCCAGGTACATCAGTTTTTGAGTGAGCAGACAGCTGAGTCCTTCATTCCGACCTAGAAGGTTGGGAGTGCTTGAGCGGTAGTGTTGCAAAAAGTTGTTGAAGATAGAAATTTCCCTGGAAAAAGAATTGATTATGCAACCACTCCAAAAATTTCAGCAATGAATTTTACCCGTTCAATCACGGCTCCTTTTTCTACTTTTTCAATTTGCCCTTTGCGGATCATATTAGTCATTTCATATCCTCTTATCGTGCGTCGAGCAGTGTTGAATGATTTGAATCCCATCGCTGGTTTGACTAGTCGCTTGATCCCGCGATAGTCCTGTTCGACAATATTGTTCAGATACTTTTTCTGCCTTGATTTCACGCTTTTAGGCAGTTCTGATTTCGCTTTGAGTTGGAAGCGTAAATATTTAACATGAAAAAGATGATGATTACACTGCTTTTTTCTCCTGGGGCAACACTAACTCTAACCATTTTTCTTGCCACTCTTGGTTGACCGGTATTGTCAAATTAAGTAGGGGTGACAGGGACGACAGTTGATGAGATAATTTTCTCTGATGACTACAAAACCTCTCTTGTACCACCGCCACCGCTTCCCTCCCGAGATTATCAGCTACTGCATCTGGCTGTACAATTCGTTTTCCCTCAGCTATCGGGACGTGGAGAAGATGATGCTGTATCGAGGGGTCTGCATCTTGAGGGGGCGACAACCAGGATGAAAGCAAGATAGGCTCTTAGGTTCCAGCCGCAAACCCCTTTGAAAAAATGGAGAGAAAGAGGGTACTTATTGAAAATAAACTATTTAGAGAGAAAATACTACCACTGGATATCCGTTTAATGGTAAAAAAGAACGGTCTCGTAGATTTAACAAGACCGTCATCAAAAATGCTGCCGACATTCTATCAAACATTGCTCCAAAAATATCTCACCCACTCGCAACTAATAACCTTGAAGATGCTAGTGTGGCTACTACAGTATCAAAAACAAGTGAGGCTTGAAAGATTAGCAGCTACCTTACCTTTACCGATACAACAGAATAGCCGACGGCGACATTTGCAAAGGTTTTTAAACCTAGATGCTTTGAGCGTAGTGTTGCTGTGGTTTCCTGTGATTGAAGGAATTTTAACAAAGCATTATAAACCAGGGTCACAGCTAGTTATTGCATTGGATAGAACGCAGTGGAAAGAAAACAATGTCTTAATGGTTAGTGCGATCTATAAGAAAAGAGCATTACCAATATTTTGGGTGTTATTGGAGAAAGATGGCAGTAGCAATCTAGCAGAGCAACAAAAAGTATTACGTCCAGCAATTCGACTATTAAAGAAATACAAATTAGTTATACTTGGGGATAGAGAATTTCAGAGCATAGAACTAGCAAACTGGTTACAGGAGCAGAATGTCAGCTTTGTGTTACGCCAAAAACAGAGTCCCACGTTTCGTGAAAAAAGACACTCGTTTCAGCCATTAAGTAGTATTCCTATTCATCCAGGTATCCGGCAATTCTATACCAATATCAATCTGACTCAAAAAGCAGGATTTGGGCGCTACAATCTAGCTGTGTACTGGAAAAGAAAGTATCGAGGGAAACAAGAAGATGAAGCTTGGTACTTATTAACAAACTTAGCCGATTTAAAAACTGCCATTAAAATCTACAGCCAAAGATTTGGGATTGAAGCTATGTTTCGCGATCGCAAAGCTGGCGGTTACAATTTGGAAAGCTCCAAAGCGAATCCTAATAGACTTATCCGGTTAATTCTTTTAATTGCTTTAGCAATGGCATCTGCTTGGTTACAGGGAGAAAAAACTGTTTTACAGAGGCAGCAATCCTACGTTTGTCGCACTCAAGAAAAGGGAAGAACCAGAAAACGACACAGTAACTTTTGGATAGGTTTATATGGGCAAAGTTGGATAGTTGCTTTTCATGAATGCCAGATATGGGTTGAAGAACTTATTGGTTCCATTCGCAATAAGCAGGGGTTTTATCGTAGAGGTTTGAGAGCTATGACACTTATACAGCAAGCATTTTAGCTCGGTTGTCGCCCCTCAAAGTCTGCATCACTTATGAAGCCATTCGCTACTGGTGTCGCAAGTTCAGCCAGACATGAGCCAACGAAATTCGTCGCCGTCGTCCAACACCAGGGAGAAAGTGGCATTTGGACGAAATGCGTGTGGAGATTAAGGGTGAGGTGTTTTGGTTGTGGCGAGCAGTTGATCAAGAGGGCAACGTGTTAGACATCCTCATCCACAGTCGTCGGAATCAGAAAGCTGCTAAGAAGTTCTTGAGAAAACTGCTGAAGAAACAGGGTTTTGCACCGCGTGTAATGGTGACGGATAAGTTGAAAAGCTATGCAGTTGCTAAGAAAGAGATTCTCCCATCCGTCGAACATCGCTACTCATAAGGGACTGAATAACCGTGCCGAAAACTCGCATCAATTGACACGGTTGAGGGAGAAGAAGATGCGACGCTTCAAGTCTGTCGGTCAAGCGTAGAAGTTTTTGGCGGCTTCTGAACTAATCTACCAGCATACGCAACCGAAGAGACATCAGTTACCTGCCTTCATTACTACTGGAGTTTAGACTAACCAATGACAAAATGACTCAGCAGTACTGAGTTAACAAGCTACCCAGCTAAAAATATAAAAA
>NZ_RSCK01000209.1:0-4154 GCF_003991895.1 Chroococcidiopsis cubana SAG 39.79 | reverse complement strand
AGCTTGTTGAAACATCACAGCAATCGCAATCGCACTTCTATCCTATTCTAACAATTATCTACAACTGTAGTACTAACATGGTCAGAATGCTATAGAAATGGCGCAGCAACATCAACCAGATTTAATCCTACTGGATATCATGATGCCTGAGTTAGACGGCATGGAAGTTCTCAAGCGACTGAGAAAAAACCCACAAACAAGAGAGATTCCAGTAATTGCTGTCACAGGAATGAACGAAAATCGAGAGTACTTTCTCTCAGCAGGTTTTGATGACTGGCTGGGAAAACCAATTGAATTTGAAGAGTTAGAGGAAGTTATACGTCGTCACATCTAGCTTATGAATTCATGAATATCCTTTGATTTCTTGAAGGTCAGTAGCTTCAATTGCTGGTATGCACCTAATAAAATTCCTACCAACTAGCGTTGCGGTAGGAAGAGTATGAAACGCCTATGTACTAGCTTATTTGATATTTCTGCACGGCAACGTACTTCTCCTCAACCAATAGAATGAATTAATTGTCATAAGCGGTTGTAAAGTTAAGAACACATAACTACAGATGCTTTCCGACTAACTCGATTCTTCTTTGCATCATCTGAGAGAAAATGACAAGTGCTTGAACAAATGCAATTCTTGCTTCCAATTGCAACCGTGAAATGAACGTTATCAATTCTGTATGATATTCGTCCAAATTAATCGCTACTTCGGTGTTGGTTTGTGCTTCTTCTGTTAGTTCTACTACTATTTCGAGATAGATATCTACCTCTTCTGCCTTCTGTTGAATCACCTGACCGCATTCCTCAATCAGTTGACCGTGTTCCAATGCTAATTGGTCGCTATGTTCTTGTATTCTCTTACCCAATTGCTCTATTTTGATTCCTTGTTCTTGTAACTTTAGGACTTGTTGTTCCAAGCAAGTAAACACTGTAACTTCAGGCATGATGTTACAAGCAAAGGTTATAAGCAAAGAATATCTAATCCTGCTACGACTAGCTTCTATCGAAAGTTAACCAGCAAAATGTTGTATCTATCACTACGACCACTCTCGGAAATTCAGAAGAGATTATGAAACGGTTAGTACTTTGTGTCTAGGAAACATAACGCTTAATCACTGTTTCCAGAAATTCAATATCGTAAGGTTTTGCCACGAAGTCAATACAACCTGCTGATAAATACTGTCCTTTCTCTTCTTCTGCGACCATAGCAGTCACAGCAACGATTGGTATTTTTGCTGTCCGAGAGTCTTGCTTGAGACGCTGAGCAACTTCTACACCAGTCATATCAGGTAGCACCATATCCAACAAAATCAAGTCGGGCTGGTGTTGCTGTGCCATAGCTATTGCAGTTCGACCATCAGTAGCAGTAACGAGTGGAAAGCCTATTATCTCCAATACCTGAATCATCAGTTCTAAGTTGTCCGCACCATCTTCAACTGCTAGAACTAAAACCTGTTTGGAATTGTCAAACTGACTGTCCACGACAAACGAAACCTCCTAACATTTATAGCTGCTAACCTCTGTCTTAAGTAATACATCCTAAAGCATATACTCTATGTTACTTAAAAAACTGTTACATTATACTTTCCGTAGCACAAATTTCCTCACTATGGTGCATATAAGAGTCTCAGCCACCAGCCTGTAATGTGGGACAACTCACAAGCGACCGTCTCTAGGGTCAACATCCTGCGGAAACACAAACAGATTCAGTGCGCCAGCTCTACGGGCAAGAACAATAGCATCCCCTAAGCGATAGCGTGTAATTAGCATCCACCTACCGTAGTACCCGTAAACATCAACTGGAGTTGTGACATTCTCTTCAGTAGGGAGCGGCGTTTGCCAACGTGAATTTATCACAGCAATAAGCATTAATAATTCCTCCTGCTGAAGGTTTAGCTAATGCTGAGTTTCCACACACCTATCCTGAGATTTGTCCCCATGTGCCTGTAAGCATTTATAAAGGTGTGCTAATCCCGTAAGCATATCCAAACCAGAAGCAGAAAGAATGGCTCATGTTATATCTATTCGATGCAAGCGTAGGATTGGTGAGAAGATTGTTGATATAAAAGAGAACGGGAAAATGGATGTGGGGGGAAATCCTGACCCTATCGTTAGAGTCGATAGGGTTAAACTAGCAGACCTTGGTATCACACCTGACCAATCTTCCAACTATCAAGCGATGGCTGCTATACCTGAACCTGTATTTGATGAGTTAGTCAAAGCAAAGCCTCCTGTGTTAGTGCCAAGAGGCTAATAGTAAAGATTTATCTACTTACTGATTATGTATCAGGAATAACAATTATAAGCAAGCCTACGACAAAATCTTAATAGAAATTAGCGGTTCAACCTTAACCACAGTATTTGCTAGACTAGTCTTATATATGATAAATCTTATATGAACTTCGGCAACATATAGCCGCGCTTCTTCCGCTTTTCTTTGGTTCTCCATCATAATGTCTCGCTAAAGCAGTTCCTCCACCGTCTCTGAGGGCTGCTTTTTTATTGGTGTAGTTGCGTTAGTTTTGACATTCTGACAAATCTAACACCCTAGACAACTTTCTTTTTTTGTATACCGTATACAGTACACAAAATACACTAAAAATAGGCTAAAATAGTCTATAGATGCAGCATTCTGCAAGAAATAGCAGTAGTTTGCAAAAGAAATATGAAAAAACGTGACCAATCAGGTTTAACAGACAGGGAGTTAGTAGCCGTAGCAAAGTTTGTACAAGGGGCTACACCTGGAGAGATTTGTGAAGACCTAAATATACACCCTACAACGTTGATGCGTTGGAGACAAAAGCCT
Organism: Chroococcidiopsis cubana SAG 39.79; assembly: GCF_003991895.1. NCBI lineage: Bacteria > Bacillati > Cyanobacteriota > Cyanophyceae > Chroococcidiopsidales > Chroococcidiopsidaceae > Chroococcidiopsis > Chroococcidiopsis cubana. Next base: position 1,354 of record NZ_RSCK01000209.1, on the reverse strand, counting down.
GCATTTATTGAGGCTATGCGAACGGGAAGAGAATTTATCTGGAGTATGGTTGCTAACCGTTTGGTAGATGAGTGTTTATCAACTACGGCTGTTGTACGGGAGATGAGAGATTTACCTGTCGATGGTTTTGTGGGGGATACAAAAGTAGCCAACGTCAAATTAAGTGCTTCACGGTTGCTCCTAGAATATGCCTCAAAAGCTCAGGACATGGAGAACTTCAAAGCACGTTTAGAAGCCCTAGAAGCGCGTTTAGCAGGTGAATTGAATGAGAACCAACTCTAGCCTATTAAGTCGAATTGAAGCTCTTGAGAAGCGTATTAACAGCCGTCCCAAGAAACGAACAAAGGCTGATGAAGCTGCGTTGTACGCCGAAGCTGAGGAGTTGCTAAGGAAGTTTAGAGAGGAGCGCAGAGAGAGTCGTGAGGAGTGGGAAAGAGAGTATGCGGAAAGACTCAAATGGAATGCAACACCAACTGTGGTCGAACCTGCACTTGAAGTGGAAGAATCACTAGACGACTTTGAAGCATGGCTTGGAGGTGTACAAGATGAGGATTGAAATACCACCACTGCACCTAACACCACCAGTTACACGCGGTTACGTGAGCGATATCGTAGCCAATCAACAACTACGACAACAGGAATACGATAGCTGGCAACTCTCCATCACTTGTAAATTCCAGGTGGCTGAAGGGTGTCGTCCAGCAAATATCTTTGATGCCTTAATTGGACGTATTGACGACCCAGCATTGGTGTTGATGAACAAGGCTCGGACAGTAAAGCTGGTTCGTGTTGAGGGTATCAAACAACTCAAGGCTGAAGGTTGGGTCATAGTGGCATGTGAGTTTAATAAACGCAATAAGAAGAACATTGATAAATATTTGAGCGATGCGGTTCCACTTCACCCCGTAAGACCTTCACAGGAAGAATACGAGGAAATGAAGAAGAAGTATTACAACAACCTGGTCTATAACCCAGTTAGATTTATTTGGAGATAAAGAGATGGATATGCGAGAGATGGAATTATTAGAGAGTGTGGTTGGAGAGTTACGAGTTCAGCGCCATCGCAAAGATTTGGATAAGTTTGAGAAGTACCCACGGCTACAGAAACAACTTGAGTTAGCTTTACTGTTTCCCACAGAAGAGATGCGGCGTAAGAAGTTGGAACAGTTAATGGCTGATTTACCTGAAACCATAGCTAACCAGATTAAAGCTGCATTCCTAGATGATTTTGCGGATTATGCGGCGTTTGTGGAAGCTGGTAAGAAGGTACAACCGCAGGGCAAACGCATCTAAATTTATACCAAGCTTAAAGTGATATTCTGGAACAAATACTTTTATGGAGAAATAAGCGTCT